>QFQW01000158.1 GCA_003248755.1 Chryseobacterium sp.
ATGGAGGTTGTGGCGGAACTTATGCTTTCCTTTCAAGAAATGAACAAGCTCCGGATGTTGCCTATCACGAGTTAGGGCATTCTTTCGGAAAATTGGCTGATGAGTATTGGTTTTCCGGTTCCGGAGAATCTCCTAATAAAACAAAAACTTCTGACCCAGCAACGGTTCGTTGGAAAAATTGGCTGAACACAGGAAGTGTCGGAATTTATCAATTTACTGAAAATACAGCTTGGTATCGTCCACATCAGAACTGTGAAATGCGGTATCTGAACAAACAATTTTGTAATGTCTGTAAAGAAACTTTGGTTGAAAAAATCCATACGGTGAAAAATCCTATTGACAGTTTTACACCAACAAATACTTCTACTATTAATACAAATTCAAATGTTGATTTATTAGTAAACTTAATTCTCCCAATTCCCAATACTTTAAAATCTGAATGGAAAGTCAATGGAACGACTATTCAGAATGATGTCAGTAATATCACAATCCAACCAAGTCAATTGAATGTTGGAAATAATACCGTTCTCTTCAGTGTTTATGATAACACGACAATGGTAAGAACTAATAATCACAGTACAATCCATCTCTCCACCATTAGTTGGACAATCAGCAAAACACAGCTTGGAGTTTCTGACATCAAATCAAATGAATATGATTTTATCCTTTATCCAAATCCTGCGAAAGATTATTTCATCTTAGAAAGTAAATCAATTTTCAATGAGAAAATCAAGGTCGAAATTCTTGATACTTCCGGAAAATTAATCAAAAAACAAAATATAGAACCTAATCAACAAGATAAGATAGATATCTCTAGACTCAATTCTCAGAATTATATCATCAATGCTTATAAAGATGGACAGCTTATTTTATCTCAGAAAATGATAAAGAATTAAGTTATAATTAAGTATTTTTGCCAACTGAGAAGCGTGGCTTGTTGATCCAAATTCATTTTTGGGTAGGAAAGTCCGGACACCATAGGGCAGTATAGCGGATAACATCCGTCATTTGTGAAAATAGGACAAGTGCAACAGAAAGCAAGTACAGTTCGGCTGTAGTGAAACCAGGTAAACTCTATACGGTGCAATGCTAAGTATATCATCAGTCAAGGGCGGCTCGTCCGTTGATGAGGGGTAAGCAGCTCAAGATTTTCAGTAATGTCAATCGTAGATAAATAACAAGCTTCAACAGAATCCGGCTTATAGCGCTTCTCTATTTTTTTATTTGGGAATGTTGGTAATTCTTAATGATAAAGTTAATTCCTGTCTCCAATATCTCGCCCATATTTTTACATTTCTTAAACTGAGTATTGTAAGTTAGTTTTTGAAGAGAAGTACTCAATTCTGATATTTTTTCTGGTGTAGAAATGTTATCCGTTTTCATAATTTCTATCAAATCCTTATATCTTTGATTACTGGTCAAAACTCTTTTAGCAATTGCAGACCTCACTTCTTTTCTGTATTGCTCTACAGAATTAGGTTTAAGTTTTTCATTGACGAGTTCCACCATTTTAGTATTTTCTTTAAAATATTGTGGAACGTATATTTTAAGTTGTCCCTCATAACTCTGCTGGTCAAAATCGATTGCTCTAATTCTGTAAACAACTTGGTCAAAATCGTGAATAGGAATCACCACATAATTGTATGAGCGCATATCTCCCAACAAACCAATCATACATCTTTCATTGAATTTTACAAATTCCTTGGCAATTTGAGCTTTTTCAAGTTCAGTACAGTCTGATAAATAATTTTCGATAAAGACATCGCCTGGTATGCCAAGAATGTGTTCTTCAATCAAAGTATCTTTATAAACAAGAAAATTGATTCTATTAGGCGAAAATATATCTTCAAACTCTAATCCATAAATTCTGGAAGCATCAGCTTTCTTAATGTAAAAATTGGTATAATTATCATTAAGGATATTTCTTACTCTGATTCTAAAAGGTTTAGAGTTTCCAAAAGTGCAGAAATGAATAGAATCGACTTTTAAAAAAGGTAAGGTCTCTTCATCACCATCCGAATGTAAAAGTGTATATATCTTATTAAGACTAGCTTCAATTTCCAAATATTCAAATTCAGGATAAAAAACATCTAACCAGTAAGTATCTTTTTCATCCTTATCAAAGAGAGAAGTGTAACCCGAAAATCTCAAAAGGTCATCATAGAATATTTTGATATGGGTAGTTCTGTTATTCTTTTCAAGATAATCCTCGAGTGACCTACCGATCGGGTAGATAGGTTTTCTGAATTCAATTTTGACATCTTTCATTTTTGGTCCTTATGAATAATAAAAATACGCAAAAAGAG
>QFQW01000074.1 GCA_003248755.1 Chryseobacterium sp.
TGAATTATGATATTTTAAACAAAAATAATAAAAAAAATAAATTGTTTTTGTTAATCTAAAATTAATTATTTAAATGATATGGTTTTATTGCTTGTTTATTTATTTTAAAAACGAGTTTTTTTAGAATTATAGTAATTTATATTTTTATTTTCAATAATTTTTGAAAGTTTAGAAATTTTAATTACATTTGTACAAGAATTTAATCCTTACGAAAAATGAAACTCGATGAAGCTAAAGAAAAATATATTCAAACTTGGGGAACATTAGCCACGAATTGGGGAATAAATAGAACAATGGCGCAAGTTCACGCATTACTTCTTGCTGAAGGTAAACCTTTATCAACAGATGAAGTTATGGAAGTTTTGCAAATTTCAAGAGGAAATGCTAATATGAATCTTCGAAATCTTCTAGAGTGGGGAATCGTGAAAAAAGAACTTTTGAAAGGTGATAGGAAAGAATACTTTGTAGCGGAACGTGATATGTGGTTTCTTTTCAAACAATTGGTAAAAGAACGTAAAAAAAGAGAGATTGAACCTGTTCTGAATTCTATTGCTGAACTCAAAATTGTAGATGAAGATACAGAAGAAGCAAAACGATTTACAGACTTGATGAAAGAAATGGAAAGTGTGACAGATAAGGTCTTCAATATAATGGATTTGGCAATAAAAAGTGACGACCATTGGCTGGTTGGAAAGATTACAAACTTACTGAAGTAAATGTCATTCTGAGCCTGTCGAAGAATCTAAAGGAAATCATTTTCCTTTTTTATTTCAAATTGAATTTCAAAAATTACTGAAAATATAAAAATTACAAAATGATTAATATTATTTCCTTTACAATCTATTTTCTCATTACGGTTCCAGTGATAGTTTTTGTAGGTTGGAAGTGTTTTACAATCGGTAGAATTTATCTATTGGATTTGTTCAGAAATATTCAGATATGTGATTCTGTCAATAGAATTTTGTTGATTGGATATTATCTGATGAATATCGGATATGTTACTTTTTCTCTTTCAGAAGGTCTAAAAACTGCAACAATCGAATTATTTGTTGTTTCAATGTTTACAAAAACGGCAACAACTCTTTTGCTAATCGCTGTGATGCATTATATCAATATTTTTCTTCTGACTTATTTTCGTAAACAAATATTATTAACCTTTAAATCATAAAATTATGACCGCCACTTACAATCTTACCGCTTATGCAATCTATTTGCCAATCGTTTTAATATTAACTGTTATTGTTTCTGAGCTACTTTTCCGAAATGCAAAAGTATTTATGATGGATATTTTTCATCAGAAATCTGATATTGCTTTAGCAACCAATTCTTTATTCAAAATTGGATTTTATCTGCTGAATTTTGGATTTGCGCTTTTAATTATTGAATTCAATCAACTCATAACCGGAGAATCTTTGGTTGTTGGTTTGAGTAAAAAAGTAGGCGGATTTTCAATTTATTTAGGATTGATGCTTCTTTTCAATCTGCTACTTTTTATGAAAGGAAGAAAGAAGTCTAATGAAAAAGAACCTAGTAATAATTTGAATGATGAAAAACCTAATATTTAAAATCATAATGTTCTTCCTTTTCAGAACAAACCGAAGAACAAAAGGCGATTTCCTTAACCTTTAAATTAAAACGTAGTATTTGTCATTCCGTAGGAATCTCGGCAGTTATGTATAGATTCCTACGGAATGACAAACAAGGCGTGATATAATTAATACTTTTTATAGACACAATATTCATAAACTTTGGAAGCCGACTTTCAAAGTTTTTTCATAAATTTTCAAAATAATTCCAACCTTTTTTAAACTGTTGCATCTTTCCTTATAAAAGCCAATGTATGGAACACGAAATATACATAAGATGCAGAAACAAAGACCGCAACGCACAGCGGAAACTTTATGAAGAATATGCAGGCCGATTCTTCGTAACCTGCAAACGTTATCTGAAAAATGATGAAGATGCGGAGGAAGTTTTAGCAGATTCTTTCTACATTATTTTCACAAAACTAGAACAACTCAAAGATTTTCAGGTTTTTGACGCTTGGGCAAAGAAAATTGTGGTTAATCAATGTTTACAAAAACTTCGTAAGAAACAACCGTTTTCGATTTCTATTGAAGAAAATTTTGTGGATTTACCAGATTCAGAAACAGAAAATGTTTCGGAAGAAAAAGGGATTTTGTCGCTTCTCAATTTCCTTCCGGAAGGTTGTCGCACGATTTTTAATTTGTTTGCGATGGAGGGTTATCCTCACAAAGAAATTGCACAAATGCTTTCTATTTCAGAAGGCACATCCAAATCTCAAGTGAATTTTGCCCGCAAGAAATTGCAGGAATTGGTGAAACTTCAAACAATTAATTCTTAAAGTTTAAACAAATGGAAAATCAAGATATTGATAAAATGTTCAGTGATGCTGGGAAATCAGCAGAGGAAAATCCAACATTTCCTGCTTTTGAAAAAGTTTGGGAAAAAGTTGAAGAGAAATTAGATAAAAAAGAAAATAAGAAAAGAATCATCCCGATTTGGTTTCCTTACGGAATTGCTGCGGGATTGGCTTTAACGTTTGGTGTTTTGTATTTTATGAAAGATGATAAAGTTCAGATTAAGTCTCAAGTTGCTGATAGAATCGAAGGAAAACCAGTCAATCCAAATCAAATAGAAACTCCAAAAAAAGCTCAAGAAATCAATAAAACTTTTGAAGAAAATTTGGTAAAAAATCCAATCAAACCTTCTGAGGCGAAAGATATTATTGCTTATCATGAGGTTGATTCTAAGAAAGATAAAATAGACTTGGAAGTTCAAAGAAAGAAAAATGATGAGATTTTTATACAGAAACAATCGGTCGCTATTTTTGACGAAAAATATATTAAAAAGAAAGATTCAGAAACTCTGCCGCCGCCAATTTCTAAAAGACTCGAAACATCGTCAGGAATTGTTGAAAATTATGCTTATGATGAAAAAAAAGTTGAAACTGTAAAGGCTAAATCGGCTTATTTTTCAGAAGTTAGTTCGGCATTGGAAGGAAAAGTTGCTGGTCTTACAATTTCGCCTGGTATCGGAACTCCAGGAAGTCCTTCAAAAAGTTATAATAAAGATATTGAAGAAGTAGTTGTAGTTGGATACAAAAAAACTTTTTGGCAAAAACTATTCAAAAAATCACAAAAGAAAGTTCCAATCACCGAAGTCGAAACGGAGTTACCGAATGCAGGAAAACTTACAGCTGGCGAAGTGAACGATTTTTCCAAATGGGATTATTGGCAGGATATTGCAATTCCAATTCTTGACCAATATAAAAATACATGGAAATTTTTCCCAGACAGACGAGTTTCCGTACAATTGACCAATTTTGATAATAATGCAATCATTGGTAAAAAACTGAAGTTGATCGATGATAAAAAAGAAGTGATTTGGGAAAGCGTGACGGATAATCGTGGTAATGCTGAATTTTGGATTTCTTCATTGATAAATCAAAAAGTAAATTCACAGCAATATTCTATTATTGATGAATATGGAAATATTTTGTCAAATAATCCAAAAGAATTCAGGAACGGACAAAATTTGATTAAAATCAATGAAAACTGTACAGGAAAAAGGCCTTTGGATCTAGTTTTTGTAGTTGATGCAACAGGTTCTATGGGGGACGAAATCAATTATCTTAAATCCGAATTATTAGATGTTTTGAAAAAAGTTGAATCTAATTTGAAGGATACCAATGTAAGATATGGCTCTGTTTTTTATCGTGATAATGGTGATGAATATGTTACCAGGAAATTTGATCTTTCTAATAATGCAGAAAATTTAATCAATTTCATTAAAAAACAAAATGCAGATGGAGGAGGAGATACACCGGAAGCAGTTGTGGAAGCTTTGGAATCATCAATTGATGGATTGGCTTGGAGCGACCAAAATTCTACAAAAATAATGTTTCTTCTTCTGGATGCTCCACCACATTTGTCGGGTGAAAACATTGAAAAACTCCATCAAAAAATTAAGCTGGCTTCCAAAAAAGGAATCATGATCATCCCGATTGCAGCAAGTGATACAGATAAACAAACAGAATATTTGATGCGTACATTCGCCCTGCTTACGAACGGAACTTATACATTTTTAACCAATGACAGCGGAATTGGAAATGATCATATCAAACCAACGGCAAGTGAATATGAGGTTGAAAAACTGAATGATCTGTTGTTGAGATTAATTCTTCAACGCTCCACAATTCCTGACTGTAAAAATGGTGTTACGAAAGAGTACATCAATAAAAAATTAGAGATAGAAAGTTTGGATAAAAAGGATTTTTCGACCAAAATCTATCCGAATCCGACGAAAGGTATTTTCAAAATTGATACAAATCGAGATATCGAAGAATTTGTTCTATATGATTATACAGGCAAGATATTATTAAGGAAAAATAATTTGGGCAAAGGTTTTAATTCATTTGATATCTCTGCTTATCCGACAAGCATTTATCTTGTGAAATTGAAATATGGAACAGAATCTGAAACTTTTAAATTGATCAAGAACTAAATTACAAAAGCAACTCCAAGAGTTGCTTTTTGTCATATTATGCTTCCAATAATTTTCCGTAAATTCGCATAAAATTTTTTAATCACATGAACTACGATATCATTGTTATTGGAAGTGGACCTGGCGGTTATGTGACTGCAATCAGAGCTGCTCAATTAGGTTTCAAAACTGCCATCATCGAAAAAGAAAATCTTGGTGGAATTTGTCTTAACTGGGGTTGTATCCCAACAAAAGCCCTTTTGAAATCTGCTCATGTTTTCAACTACTTGAAGCACGCTGAAGATTATGGCCTTAATAAAGTTGAAAATCCAGGCTTCGATTTTACAAAAGTAATTCAGAGAAGTAGAGGTGTTGCTTCTAAAATGAGCAGTGGAATCGCTTTCCTTATGAGAAAAAATAAAGTGGATGTCATTATGGGGACTGCTACAGTGAAAGCTGGTAAAAAAGTTTCTGTTGTAGATGCGGAAGGAAAAACAACTGACTATTCCGGAACCCATATTATTATTGCAACAGGAGCACGTTCCAGAGAATTGCCAAATCTTCCTCAAGATGGTAAAAAAGTAATCGGATACAGACAAGCGCTTTCTCTTCCGGAACAACCAAAATCTATGATTGTTGTAGGTTCTGGCGCTATCGGAATCGAGTTTGCAGATTTCTATAATTCCATGGGAACCAAAGTTACTGTGGTGGAGTTTTTACCAAACATTGTTCCTTTGGAGGATGAAGAAGTTTCAAAACATGTTGAGAAATCTCTGAAAAAAGCTGGAATCGAAATAATGACTAATTCTTCTGTAGAATCTGTTGATACATCAGGAGAAGGGGTTAAAGCGAAAGTAAAAACTGCAAAAGGAGAAATCACATTGGAAGCTGATATTCTACTTTCTGCTGTTGGAATTGCTGCTAATTTAGAAGGAATTGGTCTGGAAGAAGTTGGAATCAAAACTGAAAAAGGAAAAGTTTTGGTTAATGAATGGTACCAGACTTCTGTTCCGGGTTATTACGCCATTGGTGATATCATCCCGACTCAGGCTTTGGCTCACGTTGCTTCTGCTGAAGGAATTACTTGCGTTGAGAAAATCAAAGGGTTGCATGTAGAGGCTATCGATTACGGAAATATTCCTGGTTGTACCTATTGCCATCCGGAAATTGCTTCTGTAGGTTTGACAGAAAAGCAAGCCAAAGAAAAAGGCTATGAAATCAAAGTTGGCAAATTCCCTTTCTCAGCTTCTGGAAAAGCAACTGCAAATGGCGATGTTGATGGATTCATCAAAGTGATTTTCGATGCGAAATATGGAGAATGGCTGGGTTGTCATATGGTTGGAGACGGCGTTACGGATATGATTGCGGAAGCGGTTGTAGCGAGAAGATTGGAAACAACAGGCCACGATATTATCAAATCTATCCACCCGCATCCAACATTATCAGAATCGATAATGGAAGCTGCTGCTGCTGCTTATGGAGAGGTGATTCATATCTAATATTAGAATAAAATCATAAAAAAAACGGATGAAATTAATTTTTCGTCCGTTTTTTTTATTGTTTAATGCTCAAATTTCCCAATTTTATTTCCCAAACTTCTTTTGAGTTTTTTCCGAATTTTTTCTCTTGGATTTGAAAGGAAATCAATTGTTCCAAAGCAATTGTTTTCCCAGAATTGATTTTAATTTGATAGCTATTGACCCACGAATTTTGCAATACAGACTTATTACTTTCTTGCGAAATCACTTCCAGAATGTCTTTTGAATTTTGATATTTACTTATAAATTGATTGAGTTTGATTTTTTCATTATTTGAAAGAAAATCTGAGAATTCAGTTTCGGTGCTTTGGAATAGAATGAAAATGCTTTCCTTGAGCTGGTTTTTCAAATCCAAATCGTCTGTTTTTTGCATCAGATTGAAATATTCTACAAATTGGTCAAACTTTTCCAAAGAGCTATTTTGATATGCAGAAACCTGTAACTTATTGAAGTTATTAGAAATACTTTTTATATTAACTGCATTGTTTTGTTGTGCCAATCCTTTCGAAGAAAGCAGAATCAAAAACAAGATATACACTGTCTTTTTCATTCTTCCTGTATTCTTATAAAGTTAATTTTTCCCGTTTCATTTTTTAATTCCACAATTTTCCATTTTTTAATTCTGGCAGTAGGAATAAGGATTTGTTTGATGAAATCCTGTTTGTCAAAATATTCTGAACCCAGATTATCTCTCAGCATCAGTACAACTTCTGTATCTTCAGAAAGTATATTTTCAAGTTGCTTTTTTCTGGTTTGCCAATCTTTGATGTCGGCGGAAAGAAAAGCTTTGATCATCATTGCATTATCGTTTGGCTGCAGCTGGATTTCAGTTTTCGATTTATCAGCGGAGATATTTACAATTTTTGATTGATAAAAAGGACTTTCTATTACAATTTTCAAACTGTCTTTTTCAGTTTTTACAGTTGATTTTTCTTCTACGGTTAGATTCTTCTTGATGCTGTCTGTAACATCATAAACTTTGATTTCATCATTCGGGATTTCTTTTCCACTGTAAGCATTTGTAATTGATATTTCTTTTTTCGCTGATTTCCTTAACCAAAAGAATAATCCTAAACCAAGAATAAAAAATGCCGGAATAATGAAACTCCAATTTTTATAATAAGTTTTTTGAGTTTTGGCTTTAGAGCTCTCGAAAGTTGAATTTTTTATTTTACTATGAAATTCATCCCAACCCGAATATCCCGAAAATTTTGAAAAAATATCCAGCATATCTTTTCTCGGGAGCTTTTCATTGGAATCTGGTTTTAGATGTGTATAAATCCATTTTTCACTGACGGTATTTCTTTGTTCTTTTTCAATCAAATCGATGAGCTGTAAGATGTCTTTTGAGCTGAAATTTTTCCAGGTTCCTGAGAAATAGGGATAATACTTTTGATAGGTCAAAAGCACTTCTTTTTTCAGTTCTGCAAAAACTTCTAACTCGGTCATTTAATCTTTGTACAAAAGTAATTTTAAGTGGAAAAATGGTTACTGTAAAACTACTGTAAATATAAAGAAAAACTTTACAGCAAAGGGAAGGCAGTTTTACCAAAGCTTCGGTGACTGATGTTTTTAATATTGCCTTATTAATTTAAAATATAAAATATGAAAAATGTTATTATGATTTCTTTAATCCTGATTCCAAGTTTTGTTTTTGCTCAGGATTGGATTGTCTGGTTTTATACCTATAAGTTTAAGATAGATTCTAAAAGTAATTTGTACAACATCAAGAATATGGATTTCTACATAAATGATTATAATGTAGGCAGTGTTACAAAAGATGAAGGGAAATCATTAAAGTATTCTCCAGAAACCGAAGAATATACTTTACATATTAGTTATGGATGTATAAGTTGCGGACACCGATACCAATTTCCTCCTGATGTCTACATACTTGTTGGTTTAGAAGATAAGTATTTTCCGGAAGAAAAGTCTTTTTCTACGTTCATTCCTGTCTATGCTAATAAAAATATAGGTGCAAGCAAAATCATTGATTTGGGAACAATAAAACTATCCGACTTTGTAGACGGATACACTGAAGAGAATGGCAAATCGCTACCACCGTATGAAGCCATAGAAGTGATGCAGGATTATTCTATAGGCAAACGTCGAAAAGGCGAATACCAGATAAAAAGAATGGACAAACTGATTAAAATAGAATTGCCGAAACATTAGTTTTTAATAAAGATTAAAGAAAAAAGCTATCAATAAAATATTTAATAAATGAAGACAAAAATCTTACTAGCAAGCCTGCTATTTTCAATGTTTGCAAAATCTCAAATGAGCGGGAATCAAATTTATGGGAGCAATGGTAATTCTTACAATTCGGAAGGTAAATCCCTATCTTCAAATGTTCAAAAAATCATCTCTTCTAAAAATTCTGAGGTTTATAAAATCAATGTGCTTAATAATGTAAAAGCAGATTCTTATGTTGTAACTCTTGGTCTGAATGAGGAAGGAGCGGATGTGAAAGATTGTAATAGTAAAATTAACAACAGGATTCAGAAATTTAAATCAGAATTACAAAAAATGAAGATCAAAACCGATAATCTGGATAGTTTTTATGTGGATTTTATTACTCAAACAAAGATTTATGATTACAAAGTAAATCAAGAAGGGAAAGATATCAATGCAACACAAATAGACAAAGGTTTTGAGATAAAGAAAAATATTATTTTCCGATTAGATGATGTTACTAAATTTGATGAAATTGTGGATTTGGCTTCTCAATTTCAGATATTCAACATTATTAAAATAGAATATCACGTGAATAATACAGATGACATCTACCAACAGATGTTTGAAGAAGCTGTAAGAATTAATGATAAAAGAAGAAATCTGGAAGGAAAGCTAAATGATAATTTTAAAGAAACTAAACCAAAAATTTCAGTCAATTTTTACAGCATACAACCAAAGGAACAATATAAAACCTATCAGGCTTACGAAAGTTCCAATGTTAATTATTCTGAAGATTATCATTCTGACAGGACATTTGTGAGACGGGAACAAAGAAAAAGTTCAACATTCTATTATGATGCGCAAAAATCTAATTCTTATGATTCTGTAATGAATAAAGATACGTCTCTTGTGGGGTTGCAGTTTGTAATGGAGGTGAGCTTTGTTTATGAAAAAGATGAACCAATTAAAAATGAATATCATATCATAACTTCCAATGGAGAAGTGAAAAAATTAGTTTTAGATTGATAGGATTAACATAACTTTAATATTTAAAAACCGCAGAAGAATCTGTGGTTTTTATAATTTTACTTAATGGGAAATTCAAAGATAGGATTGGTTTTGTCGGGTGGAGGAACTCGCGGTTTGGCTCACGCTGGTGTTTTGAAGTTTCTTAAGGAGAAGAATATTGAGCCTGATATCCTTTCCTGTTGTAGTGCCGGTTCTATCGTAGGTTCTCTGTATGCATTTGGGAAATCTCCGGAAGAGATTTTGGATTTTTTTCAGTCGGTTTACTTTTTCAATTGGAAACATTTTACATTCAATCAGCCGGGTTTGGTTTCATCGGCTATTTTTTCCACTTATCTTAATCCAATTTTCGAAAAAATGACATTGGGTGATTTACAAAAAGATATTAGAATTGTGGCCACGGAACTGATTACAGGCCAGCAGAAAGTTTTCGAGAAAAATTATAAAGTGGTTGATGCAATTATTGCTTCTTCTTGTATTCCCGGTATTTCAACACCTTATTTTATCGGAAAAGAAATGTACAGTGACGGTGGTGTTCTTAATAATTTTCCGGCAGATGTCATTCACAACGAATGTGATAAAATGATTGGGGTTTATGTAACGCCACCACAAGATGTAGAGATAAATGATTTGAGGAGCATTCGTTCTGTTACGACACGTGCATATGAATTACTGTCACATAGAACAGAGATTTACAAATTTGCTTTTTGTGATTGGTTTATTACTTCGAAAAAACTCTCTAAGTATGGAACATTTGAAAGAAAACCTCAAAGATTAGAAGAAATATTTCAAATCGGGTACGAAGAAGCCAAGCGAACATTTTCTGAAAATGAAGAAGAATTTACTTCAATTTTTTCAAAAACAGAATAGTTGCTTGTTAGCAAAACATCATCGAAATACGATAAAGCAATTGTTCCGTGATGGTCTTTTGTTTTTAAAATGTTATTTATTAATTGATTTGCTTTAAACAATTTTTTCTCCACAAACCTTGCAATAACGTGCGTTTTCATCATTATCTTGGTTTCCACATCTATTACATTGAAAGTTGTTTCTTTTTTGTTTTCTGAATTCTGAAGTTACAATTCCTGTCGGAACGGCAATAATGCTGTATCCACATAACATGACTACAATAGAAAGTATTTTGCCAATAGATGTTCCTGGAGAAATGTCTCCATAACCAACGGTAGTAATAGTAACTACAGCCCAATAAACGCTTTGTGGAATACTGCTAAATCCATTTTTCCCTCCTTCGACAATGTACATTAAAGAGCCTATTATGACAATGAATATAATCATAAATAATAGAAAAATATATATTTTTCTTGAGCTCTGTTTTAAAGCAGATACAATGAATCTTCCATCATGCATGTAGTCTGCAAGATTGAAAATTCTAAAAATTCTAAGAATCCTTAACATTCTTATTATTGCGACAAAATGCCAAACAGGAAAAAATAAACTTATATAGAAAGGAATTATGGAAAGGAAGTCAATAATTCCTAACGGGCTGAAAACATATTCTTCTTTGTCTTTTATGCAAATTATTCTGAGAATGTACTCTATCGTGAAAATTAAAGTGATGAAGAATTCGGCGTAATAGAACTCTTTATAGTATTGTAATCTTATGATTGGAATAGTTTCTATCATTAATAAGATTGTACTTAGCAAAATCAGCATAAGCAAACTAATATCGAAAATCTTACCCGCTTTTGTATGGGATAGATAAACAATTTCATAAATCTTTTTTCGCCAACCTTCTTCTGGAATGAGGTCAAATTCTGGTTTAATTTTCATCGAATCAAAATAATTAATGAAGGTAATAAAAATAGTTAACAATTTTAATTGAAATAATTGGACAAAAGTCTTTTTATTTTGGACATAATTCTTATATTTGTATTAGAAATTAAAAAAAATGAAAAAGTACAAAGTTTTAGACTCTCAATCGGGCATAGTTCAAGAAGCAGCTTTGGCTTATGGTTATCAGGATTTTGATGATGCGGGCGTGTTTCGATTAATTGATATTGCACAAAAAGGTATCTCCTTCAAGATTTTTGATAATCTAGCAAAAAAATTCCCTTTTTCTATGCAAGATTGGGCGGATTTTCTTCATATTTCCGGAAAAACATTATCCCGTTATCAAAAAGAAGATAAATCTTTTGATGTTTTACAATCAGAGAAAATTCTGCAAATAGAAATGCTTTATCAAAGAGGTGAGGAGGTTTTTGGTTCTGCTGATGGTTTCTTGATTTGGCTACAGACAGAGAATGTCGCATTAGGCAAGTCAAAACCGCAAGATTTATTAGGAAGTGGTTTTGGAATTTCTCTTCTTATGGATGAGCTGACTCGTATAGAACATGGCGTTTTAGCATAATTTGGATGGTAGTTTATAGACTTTCAAAGGAAATATATGCCAATGACCTTTCGGGGAAAGGCGCAGAAATTGCTGGTGGACGATGGAATAGTAAGGGGAATTCTGCTTTGTACACGGGTCAATCTATTGCATTATGTGTGACGGAGATTGCGGTTCATATTCCTTTGGGTATTTTACCAAAGGATTATCGTTTAATCCATATAGAAATTCCTGAAATTGATTTCCTTGAACCTAAAAGATTACCTAAAGACTGGAATACTTTTCCGCATCCAGACAGCACACAGAAAATTGGAGATAAATTTTTACGAGGAAACAAATTCTTAATAATGAAAGTTCCTTCAGCTGCGGTTCAGGGGGAATTCAATTATATTATTAATCCGAGGCATATTAATTTTCCGGAAGTGAAAATTAAAAAAATAGAACAATTTACTTTTGATGACAGATTGTTCATCAGATAAAAAATTAAACTAAATGAAAATCAAAGAATTTATAAATGAATTTGAAAAGATAATTCCGGCAAGACAAGCGGAAGATTTTGATAATGTTGGTTTGCTTTGTGGAAATCCTGATAGAGAAATTTCTGGAATTCTGATTGCTCATGACGCTTTGGAATCTGTAGTTGATGAAGCTCTTGAAAAGAATTTAAACTTTATATTTTGTTTTCATCCGATTATTTTTTCGGGATTAAAATCAATTACGGGGAAGAATTATGTTGAAAAAGCTGTTCTGAAAGCTTTAGAAAATAAAATCGCGATTTATGCGATTCACACAGCTTTTGATAATGATTATTTCGGGGTTAATTATAAAATTTGTGAAGTTCTTGGCCTGAAGAATCAAAACATTCTGATGCCAAAACAAAATCAATTGAAAAAGCTGGAAGTTTACGTTCCTGTTGATTCTGCTGAGAAATTAAAAAATGCTTTGTTTGAAGCTGGCGCAGGGAATATCGGTTTCTATGACGAATGCAGTTTTTCGATTAATGGAAATGGAACTTTTCGACCCTTAGAAGGTTCAAATCCGGTAACAGGAAAACAGAATGAAAGAGAAAATGCCAATGAAGTGCTACTTTCTGTGATTTTTGAAGATTACAAAAAACATCAGATTCTTTTTACGATGAAACAAAATCATCCTTACGAAGAAGTAGCTTATCAATTAATCTCTCTTGAAAACGAAAATCAATATACTGGTTTGGGAAGATTTGGAGATTTGGAAACAGAAATGGATGAAACTGATTTTCTAAAGTTCGTTAAAGAAAAATTTAATCTTAATATTATCAGACACAATAATTTAATTCGGAAAAAAATCAAAAGAGTAGGCGTTTTAGGAGGAAGTGGGGCAAGCGGAATAAAGTCAGCCATATCTGCAAAATGTGATGCTTATCTGACTGGCGATGTGAAATACCACGATTTCTTTTCAGCGGAAGATAAAATGCTGATTTGTGATATTGGACATTTCGAATCAGAACAATTTGTAACTCAACAATTATTTGAAATTTTGTCCGAAAAATTCACTACATTTGCAATCGCTAAAACGACAATAAAAACAAATCCTGTTAATTATTTTATATAGATATGGCTAAAGTAAACGAAATTTCTGTTGAAGAAAAATTAAGAGCCCTTTACGATTTGCAAATCATCGATTCCCGTTTGGACGAGATTCGCAATACAAGAGGCGAATTGCCGATTGAAGTAGAAGACCTTGAGATAGAAATTGAAGGTCTTGAAAAAAGAGCCCAAAAATTCGAATCTGAAATTGCTGAGCAAAATGCTGAAATCAATGCTAAAAAAGACTTGATGAAACAAGCTCAAACTCTTATTGATAAATATAAAACACAGCAAGATAACGTTAGAAACAACAAAGAATTCGAAGCGTTGGCAAAAGAGGTGGAATATCAGGAATTGGAAATTCAGTTAGCTGAAAAAAGAATCAGAGAATTCGGTGGGAAAATAGACCACAAAAAAGAAACTTTGTCTGATTTGAATGCTAAAATCGAGGAATTGAAAAACCACTTGACTCACAAGAAAAACGAGTTGGACAATTTGATTTCTGAAACTCAGAAAGAAGAAGATTATCTATTGGAAAAATCTAAAGAATTTGCTGAGAAAATCGATGACAGATTGTTGGCTTCATACCAAAGAATCCGTCAGGGTTCATCTACAGGTCTTGCAGTTGTAGGTTTGGAAAGAGGAGCACCAAAAGGTTCTTTCTTCACAATTCCGCCACAGAAACAAATGGAAATTGCTCAGAGAAAGAAAATTATTATCGATGAACATTCTGGAAAAATCTTAGTAGATGACGAGTTGGTAAACGAAGAAACTGCTAAAATGGAGGATATCATCAAGTTCTAATCAAAATTTGATTTTATATAAATACAAAAGAGACCTGACTTTCAGGTCTCTTTTCGTTTGAGAGAAAATTAATATAAAATTACCGGATATTAACAGACCCGGAACTGCTTTCGTTTTTGGTCACTTTATTCAGGTCACCTCTTTTCATAACATTGATATCACCGCTTGAAGAAGCGCTTGCTGTTAAGCTATTACGAACACCAATCGTAATATCAGCAGAAGATGAAGTCGTAAGAACAGCGCTGTCTGCGGTTAGGTTTTCAGCTTTGATATCGCCGCTTGAAGAAGCTTGTGCACTTACTCTGTCTGTCTTTCCAGTGATTTTGATTCCGCCTGAAGAAGAAGATTGTAAATTAAGATTTTTTGCAATAATATCACCATAAAAATCTCCACTGCTGGAAGCTTGGATATTAATATTGTTTCCGTTGATATTTCCTTTGATGTTTCCGGAGCTTGAAACTTTTACATCAAGGTCAGAAAATTTGAAATCATCTTTCAAAGTAATACTTGCACTGGAGTTCGCTGCTAATCTGTCAAAATCTTTAGCATAAACTTTAATTTTGATTCTATCAGTTGAAATGTTCAACTTACCTTCAGATTGAATTTTCACCTGAACTTTTCTACCGTCTTGTTTTACAACAACATATTGCATCAAATCAGAAGGGGCATAAACAACAATTTTTTCTTCACTGGATTTATAAACTTCTGCACTAAGAGAAGTTGAAATCTGCAACTCGTCAAAATCAACCGAATAAGATTTTTCAATCACTTCACCTTTTCCGGAATCTGATAAAATGTGAGAAAACATTACATCATTTGACCCATTTTTAGTTTGTATGCAAGAAAAATTGGTAACCGATGCCAAAAGGACTAGGGATAAAAGTTTTATTTTCATAAGAATAATTTTTATAGTTTTCTGTTTTATATAGGTAAGACAATTGGAAGGTCTGTTTCGTTACATGCAAAAATTATTTTTTTCTCATTCTAAATAATTTTCTAAATTTACAACATAAAAATAAATATTAAATTATGAAATCGTTTCGATTCCATATGACATTAAAACTAATAAATAACCTCATATGAAAAATATACTATTTGCGTTCGTTTTTATTGGGCTGTCTGTTTCTGCATTTGCACAATCTGGTCCACCGGCTGGCGATGCAAAAGTTGGAGAATTTTACGGTCAGGATGTTTCTGCGAAAGCAGTTAAAAAAGCTATTTCTACGGATGAGCTTAATAAAGAATTAAAATCAACGCCAAAAATCGCTAAAACTTCCGTCAAAGGAAAAGTGACCGGCGTTTGCCCTAAAAAAGGCTGCTGGGTAAGTCTTGCAACAGATTCCGGAGAAACTTTCTTCGTTAAGATGAAAGATTACGCATTCTTCGTTCCGACAGCTTTGGAAGGTAAAACAGTTGTTTTAGAAGGCAGCGCAGAAAGCAAAACCACTTCTGTGAAAGAATTGCAACATTACGCAGAAGACGCTAAAAAAACTCAGGCAGAAATTGATGCTATCAAAGAACCAAAAACTGAGACCAGATTTTTGGCAAGCGCAATTAAAGTTGTAGAATAATTTTATTATAATAAAAACAAAAGTAAAGCTGGTTGAAAAATCAGCTTTACTTTTTTATAAACTTTTGACTTATTTTCTGATTCTCTGAAAAAGCTTCTAAAATATACACGCCATTTTTCAATTCAGAAACATTCAGGTTATTAGAATTGATTTTTCTATTTAAAACTAATTTTCCTTGAATGTCGAATATTTTTACATATTCAACTTTGTGATTAAAGTTTAAATAATCTGAAGATGGATTAGGGTAAATTTTAAAATCAATTGAAAAGTTATTTTCTTGGGTTGATAATAAGCAATCTGTAACAACTGTTTGTATGTTTTTAGCCTCAAAGTATGCTTTTTCTGATTCATCACAACACACGTAATTTAATTTTGGACATTCTAAAAATCCTTCGCCAAACGTTTGTTGTTTACCATTTTTTATTGAAATACTTGTCAGATTGGGAAGTCTAAAAATATTAAAAGTTTCCAGATTTGTATTGTAAGACGTATTAATAGTTGTAATTAAATTTGAATTGCTTATTACTATGTTTTTTAATTTAACATTCTTACTAAAATCAAGATTAGAAATAATATCACTTGAAAAATAAAAAGATTCTAAATTTAGGCTATTAGTTAGGTCAATATTATTAATACTTGATTTACTCATAAACAAAAATTTAAGATTAGAGTTTTGCTCTGGCAGTTTTAATGAATTCAAATTTATTACAGGATTCTCAAAATATATTTCAGAAACAGGAGAGTAAATAAAATCTGCTGATGCAATTTTTGTATTTATAAAATCAACTTTATCCAATCCTTGTAATATTGAAAAGTTAAATTCATTCAAATTATCACTATCAATTCTTATTTGAGCTAATTTATTACAATTGTTAAGATTTAAGGATGTTAAATTATCAGAACCTATTCTTATTTTTTCAAGTAATATGTTTTTGCTTAAGTCTAGAGAATTAAAATTTCCCGTGATTACAAGATTTTTCAAATTTATATTTTGAGATAAATCAATTGAGTTAATCTTCGTAGAAAGTAAATCTAAGTCTTCTAATGATACGCAGTTTTTAATATCAATGCTTTCCAAAGCTTGATTATATAATCCTTTAATCTTTTTTAATTTAGTATTATTTGATAATGCTAGATTTTTAAGTTTAGTAGTTTGTTCAATGTTTAATTCCGTAAGATTTTTGAAAGCCTCAATTCCGGTAATATCTGTTAAATTGAATTCATACGCAGTTGATAAATAACTAATGTTTTCTGCCTCTGAGACTTGAATTTCGCCATCACCATTAATGTCAACTTTTGTGTATTGTCCGTTTAAATCTTTTGCATAATAATTATTAACATTAATCCAAACAAGTAACTCCTTAAAATATGAATCAGGAATATTTACATTTTGTGAAAAAGAAATTGTAAAAATGTTGAATAAAATAAAAGAGAATAATTTTTTTGTCATAATGATTATAAGTTTTGCCAAATATAAGCATTTATGGGTTTTATTCTGAATTTATTTTAATAGTAGAAGTCTTTGTAAGACGAGTTTAATCTGCGTATATTTGGGGAAAATTTTTCAAAAATGGCAGACTGGAAAACCGTCAGAGAATACGAAGATATTACCTATAAAAAATCCAACGGCGTTGCAAGAATCGCAATCAACAGACCGGAAGTCAGAAATGCTTTCCGACCGAAAACAACCTCAGAATTATATGATGCTTTTTATGACGCTTACGAAGATTCGTCAATCGGCGTTGTATTATTGACAGGAGAAGGTCCAAGCCCAAAAGATGGCGGTCACGCTTTCTGCAGTGGCGGTGACCAAAAAGCACGTGGACACCAAGGTTATGTTGGCGAAGATGGAAGACATCGTCTTAATATTTTGGAAGTTCAACGTTTAATTCGTTTTATGCCAAAAGCGGTGATTGCTGTGGTGAACGGTTGGGCAGTTGGTGGTGGACATTCGCTTCACGTGGTTTGCGATTTGACTTTAGCGAGTGAAGAACACGCGATTTTCAAACAAACCGATGCGGATGTTACAAGTTTTGACGGAGGTTACGGTTCGGCTTATTTAGCGAAAATGGTTGGTCAGAAAAAGGCAAGGGAAATTTTCTTTTTAGGCAGAAATTATTCTGCTCAGGAAGCGGCTGATATGGGAATGGTCAATGCCGTTATTCCTCATGCAAAATTGGAAGATACAGCATACGAATGGGCGCAGGAAATTCTTGCAAAATCCCCAACTTCCATCAGGATGCTGAAATTCGCTATGAACCTGACAGATGACGGAATGGTTGGGCAGCAGATTTTTGCAGGTGAAGCAACGCGTTTGGCTTATATGACAGAAGAAGCCAAAGAAGGCAGAAATGCTTTCTTAGAGAAGCGTAAACCTGATTTCGGAGAGAATCAGTGGATTTCTTAATATAATTGATAATCGATGAATGATAAAAGATCTAATCATTATCATTTATCAACTATCATTGATCACTTATAATTTATATGAAACATTGGATACAAGCTGCGAGGCTTAGAACATTACCACTTTCACTCAGTGGAATTATTATGGGAGCTTTCATTGCAAAATGGAGGCTTTCTCAGGAAGGAGGAATTTGGGACTGGAGAATTTTCGCTTTGGCACTTCTCGTAACATTATTATATCAAATCCTTTCCAACTTTGCCAACGATTATGGCGACGGCGACGAGGGGGATGACGACGGCGCGTCGTTCGACCGCGAAGTGTCGATCGACGTGAGCGCGCTGCACCCGATGGTGACCTGGGGCAACAGCCCGGAGGACGCACTGCCCATCGACGCGTGCGTGCCCGACCCGGCCGCGGCGGCCGC
>QFQW01000159.1 GCA_003248755.1 Chryseobacterium sp.
GATCCGGTAGTTCAGCTGGTTAGAATGCCGCCCTGTCACGGCGGAGGTCGCGGGTTCGAGTCCCGTCCGGATCGCAACTGTAAATACAGAATCGTTCAAAATGCTTTAAAATGTAAGTTTTAAAGCATTTTTTGTTTTATGTCAGTTCAAATTGGGCTAAAAAAACATAATCTGGAAGTGACCTATTCAGTGACCCATTAAAAAAGAGTAAAAAGGTCACTAGAGATTCAGAAAAACCTTGTATATAGGCTGTTTACGGGCTGAATCTCTTCCCGTTATGTTTTGAGTTGTTTAATTTTAAATCTTTAAAATAAACACATATGAACAAGACATTCAATTTACTCTTCTATGTAAAAAAAGCCAAGATCGATTCTGCTGGCGAAGCACCGGTCTATTTAAGAATCACCATAGACGGTAAAATCTCTGAAATTAGTACCAAGCGTAAGGTCCAGCCTTCAAAATGGAGTTCTTTGGCACAGAAGGTTATTGGAATTTCAGAAGATATCCGCTCATTCAATTATTATCTTAAAACATTTGAACAGAAAGTTTATGATACCTATCACTTGTTGATTAGAGATAAAGAAACGGTAACAAGTGAAATGCTTAAAAATAAACTCTTGAGCAAAGGAGAAAAATCAAGAATGCTTATTCCTATCTTCCAAGAGCATAACAACAGAATGGAAAAATTGATAGGGATAGAATTTGCAAAAGGAACATTGACCCGTTACAAAACCTGTATATCACATGTTACTGCTTTTCTAAAGTTTAAGTATAAGTTAACAGATATTGATATCAAAAAAATAGATTATGCTTTTTTAAATGATTTCGAGTTTTATTTGAAAACAGAAAAATCCTGTAATAATAATTCAGCCGTTAAATATCTTAAGAATTTTGGAAAAATCATTCGCATATGTCTTGCTAATGGTTGGATAGAAAAAGATCCTTATTTGAATTATCATTCCAAGTTTGATGAAGTTACAAGGATGTTCCTTAATGAAGAAGAAATAGATATCGTGTTTAAAAAAGATTTTAGAAATGAAAGACTCTCCTTGGTTAGAGATATTTTTCTTTTCAGTTGTTTTACAGGATTGGCTTACATAGATACTCAAAAACTAACACATCAAAATATTACCACAGGCTTGGATGGATCTCAATGGATCTATACAAAGAGACAGAAAACTAAAACAACATCTAATATTCCAATCCTTAAGCAGGCGGAACAAATTATCAAAAAGTATGAAAATCATCCAGCCTGTTTATATACAAATAGATTATTACCCGTGCTAAGTAATCAAAAGATGAATGCGTATTTAAAAGAAATTGCCGATCTATGTGGACTGAATAAAGAATTAACCTATCACGTTGCAAGGCATACATTTGCCACTACTGTAACTTTATCTAATGGTGTATCTATTGAAAGTGTAAGTAAAATGCTGGGGCACAAAAGTATCAAAACCACTCAACATTATGCGAAAATATTGGATAAAAAAGTGAGCGAAGAAATGATGACTCTAAAACAGAAGTTTGTAGATGTAAGCGCAAGCAGTAAAACATTACAAACGAGATAATTTTTATAATTAAATATAAAGAATACTGAATTTTACAATGAAAAAAGCTTTATAAAGCTTATGAGTTATTAGTTCTAGTTGTAAAATATGAGATGCTTTCAAAAGAAACAATAAGAATTTAATTTTAAATTACTTTAACATAATAAAAAACATATAAAAACATATAAAAATATTTTAAAAAGTGTTAAAATGTGGTTATTTTCGCAATCGAAAATTAACCAATGAAAAAACTCTGCATAAGTTTGGGAATCCTAAATATAGGTTATTCCTATGCACAGAAAGTAAGCTGGCAAAAAAATATGGAATCCGGTACACAAGATTTTCTTTCAGGGCTAGCTGTTACCATAGACGGACAATACTTAGTTTCCGGTTCCTCGATTCAGAAGAACCAAAATCCTACAGACAAAAAACAAAACAAAGGGTATGATTACCATATCCTGAAACTTGACCAACAAGGTCAGAAGGTTTGGGAAAAGTATTTTTCAGGTAATCATCACGACTATCTCAGCTCCACCGTTTCCACTCTCGAAGGTGGATTTTTATTAGCAGGTACTTCCTATTCTTCACAGGGATTAGATAAGAAAGACAAATCTAATGGTTCATCAGACATTTGGATTATCAAGATAAATGAGAATGGCGAAGAAGAATGGCAACAGACAATAGGAACAAGATATAGTGAAGAAGAATGGCAACAGACAATAGGAACAAGATATAGTG
>QFQW01000075.1 GCA_003248755.1 Chryseobacterium sp.
TGTTGAAGGATAATTTCGATTTTACGAACCAAGATTACAAAGAAGGAATCGTTAATTCCAACGTGAGATTCAGCTTGTCGGAAAACGGAAAAATAACTAATGTTCACGCCAGTGGCGACTGTAAAAACGTGAGCAAAGAAATTGAAAATGTTTTGTCACATTTGCTTTACAAAGTAGATATGGACAAACTGAGCCAAAAAATGGTAGCATCATCTTATGTAATGCCGGTGAGTGTTACAATAGACAACCGATAAAAGTTTAAAATTGTTAGGGAAAAGTCATACATTTTTGATGTATGGCTTTTTTTTGTGACTTTTATGGTTGCAAATCTGAGAATTAGAAATCTTTCATCTTTTCTCTATTTTCTTTCGTCCAATAGACGGATTTTTCTATATTTATAAGCCAACAAATTGAACAGAAGAAAACTCAATTTTATGATTGATAAAAGGGTGAAAAACGCTCAGGAAGCGGTAAAAGATATAGAAAATGGAATGACGATAATGCTCGGCGGATTTGGGCTTTGTGGGATTCCGGAGAATTGTATTTCAGAATTGGTAAAGAAAAATGTAAACAATCTGACTTGTATATCCAACAATGCAGGAGTTGATGATTTTGGTTTGGGATTACTATTACAGAAAAAACAAATCAAGAAAATGGTTTCTTCCTACGTTGGAGAAAATGCAGAATTTGAACGTCAGATGCTTTCCGGAGAATTGGAAGTAGAGCTGACACCTCAAGGAACGCTTGCCGAAAAATGTAGAGCAGCACAAGCCGGAATTCCTGCATTTTATACACCAGCAGGATTTGGAACTGAAATTGCGGAAGGCAAAGAAGTGAAAGATTTCAATGGAAAACCTCATATTCTGGAACACGCTTACAACGCTGAATTCTCAATTGTAAAAGCCTGGAAAGGCGACCACGCGGGAAATTTGATTTTCAAAGGCTCAGCTCGTAATTTTAATTTTCCAATGGCTGGAGCAGGAAAAATTACTATTGCAGAGGTGGAAGAATTGGTTGAACCTGGACAACTGGATCCGAACGAAATCCATATTCCTGGAATTATGATTCAACGGATTTTCCAAGGCGAAAATTATGAGAAAAGGATAGAGCAGAGGACTGTTAGAAAGAAATAAAAAAGCGCTAAAATTTTTCAGCGCTTTTTTGTATAGTATTTTTAATAAAATGTTATTCAGTATTAGAAGTTAATTTATTAGCTTGCTTTCTAAAAATTAAATTTAACTCATTTATCAAAGTATATGATAGGATTGTAAAATATTGATATTCATTTTATTAAAAGGATTTAACAAAATATTTATTGTATACAGAATTTTTAAGATTGGTTAATTAAATACTTTTCGTTATATCTTTATCTTATATAACTAATCGAGTGTTGCATTTAAGTATTATTATTAAGTAAAAAAGACTCGAAAAAAAATGAAAATCCTCTGATAACAGTAGTTTCAGAGGATTTAATGTACCCAGGACCGGGATCGAACCGGTACTCCTAAGAACTGGTGTTTGAGACCAGCGCGTCTACCAATTCCGCCACCTGGGCAAGTGTTACAGTGTGTTGTAAATCGGTGTGCAAATATAGAGATATTTTTTATGTTACAAAATAAATTTTTATTAAAATTCTATTTCTAATCCATCATATGCTAAGTGAATATTGTTAGGTAGTTCATTTTCAACCTCTTCATGAAAACCTAAATGATGACTAATATGTATCAAAAATGTTGTTTTGGGTTTTAATTCTTCCACAAGCTCTAAAACTTGAGGCAGAATGAAATGTGAATGGTGGAAATTTTCTTTTCTAAGACAATTAATGATAAAAAAATCCAAATTCTTTAGTTTCTCCTTTTCTTTATCATCAATTTTACTTGCATCGGTAATGTACGCCAGATTTTTGAATTTAAATCCTAGGATATTGATTTCAGAATGGATTACATCTATAGGAGTAATATCAACTTCATCAAAAAGCGTAAAGCTATTTTCGATTTCAAACAAGTCAAAACTTGGAGCTCCGGGATATTTTTGTTCTATGAAGGCATAAGGAAAACGGTCTTTGATTTCATTTGCAACTCTGGCATTACAATAGATTGGCATGGATGCTTGGTTTTTGAAAATCAAAGGACGTAAGTCATCAAGCCCAATAATATGGTCATTGTGTTCATGTGTGATTAGAACTGCATCAATCTGTTCCTCTTTATTCATCAGCATTTGCTGGCGAAAATCTGGACCACAATCGATTAATATTTTCTTTCCGGAATCCGAAGTTATTAGTGCAGAAGTTCTTAACCGTTTGTCTTTTTGATTGCTGGATAAACAAACTGGATGATGACTGCCAATAACGGGAATTCCCTGAGAAGTTCCGGTTCCTAAAAATTTTAAAAGCATTTTTGTATTTGCGCTGTTTTTGGTAAATTTACAAAATAAATCTAATTCTTTGTGATAAAGCCAAAACTTACCCCCAAACAGAAAGCTTTAGCTATTAATCTCGATTCCTCAATCTATGGTACTTTTGCGGAAATTGGCGCTGGTCAAGAAACAGTTCGTCACTTTTTCCGGGCCGGAGGTGCTTCTCAGACTATTGCAAAAGCGATGTCTGCCTATGATAAAGATTTTTCGGATGCTATCTATGGTAAAGAAACCAAAAATAGATATGTGACACAAAACCGTCTTAGAAAAATGTTACGTTATGAGGTTGCATTGATAGAGGAGAGAATCCCGAGAGAAAAAAATCCCGGAAAAAAGTTCTTTTCTTATGCCAATACGGTGACTACTATCAATTTTGATAAAACTTCGAAAGGTCATGGTTGGGTAGGAATCAGATATCAAAATAATGAGAATGAAGATTTTAATGAGATTGTAATTCACGTCAAATTCAAAGAAACCAATGCTACACTTCAGCAGGAGACTTTGGGAAGTCTAGGCGTTAATTTGATTTATGGCGCTTTTTTTTATATAGATAATCCTAGAGTTCTTATTGAATCTTTGTATGATGATCTATCTACAGATAGGCTAGAGATTGATATGATAGACTTCGGAGGTCCTGCATTCGAATTTGTAGATAATCGACTGATGAGTCTTCAGTTGGTAAAATTGGGAATGACAGATGCTGTTATTTTCAATTCGGAAGGTAATAATATGCTGCCTGCGGATATTCTTTACAAAAAAAATATCTTTGCAGTAAGGGGAAGTTTCCGCCCGGTAACACGTGTTAATATTGATATGTTTGAACACGGCTTGGAAATGTTCAGCCAAGACAATGCTTGTGATATTGAGAATACTCAGATTCTTTTCGAAATTACAATTTCTAACCTAAGAACGGCCGGAGATATTGATGAAAGAGATTTTCTCGATAGAGTCGATATTCTAGGAAAGCTGGGTTATACTGTAATGATTTCCAATTTCTCCGAGTATTACCGAATGGTAGATTATTTCTCAACATTTACAAATCAACATATTGGCGTTGCAATGGGCGTTAATAATCTTTTGGATGTTTTTGATGAAGAGTATTATAAGAATCTTCCAGGTGGGATTTTGGAAGCCTTTGGTAAGTTCTTCAAAAAAGATATGCGTGTTTATCTTTATCCTTACAAAGATCCAAAAACGGGTGATTTGTTAACTTCTGAGAACCTAAAAGTTCATGATAACTTGAAAGAATTATACAAATATTTCAAACTCAACAAGAGAATTGTTGATATTGAAAATTATAATCCTAAATTTTTGGAGATTTATTCCAGAGAGATTCTTAAGAAAATTGTTACACAAGATGCCGGTTGGGAGGATGAACTTCCTGCCGGAATTCCGGAGATGATAAAAGACCGCCAAATGTTCGGTTATAAAGAATTGAGTTTTGATGGACTAAATTAATATTAAAAAATGATAGAACTTAAAAAAAGACTTTCTTTTATTTTAGAAAGTCCAGAACACGATACTAATACAAAACTTCTGAAAATCTGTCAGGTTTTGGATAAGGAGATTTCTTATTATAACTGGACCGGTTTTTATTTTAAAAATGGGGATAAAGATGAATTAATTCTGGGTCCTTATGTTGGTGCAGAAACTGATCATACAATTATTCCGTTTGGAAAGGGGATATGTGGTCAGGTCGCAGTTTCTGGTGAGACTTTCGTAGTTCCGGATGTTTGGGCTCAAGATAATTATCTGTCTTGTTCTATTGATACAAAAGCAGAAATTGTAGTTCCGATTTTCAAAAATGGGGAAAATATAGGTCAAATCGATATCGATAGCCATTCAAAAGATCCGTTTACAAAAGAAGATGAAGAAATGCTGAACTGGCTTTGTGAAGAGGTTGCGAAGATTTTGTAAGTTGTATAAATGAAAAAGATTAAATTACTATTGCTTTTTTCATCTTTAATAATATTATATGCTTGTCCAATGGCAGGTTCAAGATATTATAGACCAATTGATAATGAAGCTACATATTTTAATCAATCAAAAAGATGTATTTTACCAAATGATTTCAGAAGTTCACCATCATTGGTTGATAAAAAAACTCTTGTCAATTGGACTGGAATTATTAAAAATATTTCAACATCTGAAGAAAATGATTCTATAGATTTGAAAATTTTAGTCGAACATAAATACTGGGACTTTATAGAAGATTTTAGTATTCAAGATGAAAAGATATTTCTATCAGAGAATGGTGAGGGGGATTTTTATTTTTATAGTAAATATCCAAAAGACTTAAGGTCAAAAGTTGATTCGCTATCAAATAATTATAAAGTAAATGATTTTATAATTTGTTATGGATTTTTAAAAAGTAATGATATAAAAATTCCAGAATTGGAAGCTCAATTTTCAAGGATTATTCCGAGTAAATTTTATTCTACAAAAATTATGAAGTATGATGCAAAGAAAAATGAAAATGGAAGAACTGTTTGTAATGAAAAGAATTCTTATGAGTTAGTTAATTTTAAATCTTTGAAAATTCCCGCAATCGGACAGAATAAATAATCTTAGTGATTTATAAGTTCCCGATAATATTCCCCACACTTTGCTAAACGTGTCCCATACCAGGAAAAAGCTTCGCCATCAACAATCCTAATTTTTTGATTCTTGCAAACTTCTTGGATTTCTTCAATATGTTTTTCTTTGAAAGGAAAAGGCTCTGACGAAAGGAAAATCAAATCAGCTTCTTTCTTTTCTTCCAATTGAATTTCAGGATAACGTTTCTTATTTTTAAACAAATTCTCAAATCCCAATTCTTCCAAGATTCTCGAAATAAAAGTATCGCCGCCAATTGTCATATAAGGATTTTTCCAAATCAGATAAGCGACTTTCAACTTCTTTTCAGGCTTCGGAATGTCAAATGTTTCGTAAGTTTTCAAATTAAAAAATTGCGCTTTTTCTTCTTTGCCGAAAATATGTCCAAGTTGTTTAATGAGATAATAATTATCTTCCAAAGTTTCAATGTTTGTTAACAGAACTTTGAAATCTTTCATAAATTCCTCAACTTGTTCTTTTACATTTTCTTCTTTGTTGGCGATAATTAAATCGGGTTTAAGAGATTTTATTTTCTCAATGTTAAGATTTTTCGTTCCGCCGATAGTTTCAACTTTATCAACAATTTCTTTCGGATGAATACAGAATTTTGTGCGACCAACAATTTCGTCGGTCGTCAAGCCTAAATCAAACAAAGTTTCCGTAATCGATGGAACTAAGGATATAACTCTCATAAATAAAAACTCTCTCAAAAATAAACATTTCTGAGAGAGCATATAAAACTTTAAAGATTAATAATTAATCTTCTTTTTTTGTCGTTTTTTTAGCAGCTGGCTTTTTAGCAGCAGGTTTCTCTGCTTTAGCTTCTTCTGTTTTTTCAGCAGCTTTTTTTGTCGGCGCTTTTTTAGCAGCTGGCTTTTTCTCTGCTTTTTCTTCAACAACCTTAGCTTCTTCAACAGTTTCTTCTGCTGGAGTTTCTGGTTTTACAAAACTTTCCGGTGTGATATAACCGGCCTTTTGAAGTAAGTTGTACCATTGGGCCAATTTTTTGATATCGGACTCGTAAACTCTTTCAAGGTCATAGTTTGGAAGAGATGCTGCCATAAAAGCTCTTAGTTCATCACTAGAAGATTTGTGATTGATTGTAGGCTCATAATTATAGTTTTTTGCAATATTTTCAAAAACTTCAAACAAAGGAACTTCTTTATCAAATGTGAACATAGCAATATTGTCAAGAAGACTTACCTGGCTTGAGTTTGAGATGCTCGCTTTTTTCTTAGTTGTAATATCCTCAACGATGAAACCATTTTTAAGTTGAGAAACCAATTTGAAAAGTCCCGGTTTTCCGGAGATTGAAATAATTTTTTCTAACTGCATTTTAATATTTTTCTTTAGTAGTATATTTTATTTTTCTAAATTCTAATGTCTAGCTTCTATATCTGGAAATTACTTTGGAAACCTCATTTTATAACTCACGGCAACTTCTCCGTTTGCAATTTTTTGAAGTTTTCCTTTTACTATTTTTTTCTTCAGAGCGCTCAAGTGGTCTGTGAATAGGATTCCTTCAATATGGTCATATTCATGCTGGATTACTCTTGCTCTGATGTCAGAAAATGTATCGGTATGTTTAACGAAATTTCTATCGTAATATTCTATTTTAATCGTCGATTTTCTCTTCACATCTTCACGAACTTCCGGAATACTCAAACATCCTTCATTGAATTTCCATTCTTCACCAGATTCTTCGATGATTTTTGCATTGATGAAAACCTTTTTAAAATCTTTCAATTCTTCAGCGATATCTTCATAATCTTCATCATCGGAAAGAGGGGAAACATCCACAACAAAAAGTCTGATATCCAAACCAATCTGAGGTGCTGCAAGACCAATCCCGTTGGCACCATACATTGTCTCAAACATATTGTCAATCAATGCTTGCAGCTCAGGATAATCTTTGGTGATATCGTGTGCTTTTTTTCTCAAAACGGAATCTCCGAATGCTCTAATTGGTAATATCATCTTTTTTGTTCTAAAAAATTTTGCAACAATATTGTTGCACTTACTTTGTCAATCAATCCTTTTTCCTGTCTTTGTTTTTTATTTTTTCCACTTTGACTAATGAAAAAAGAAGCCATTTTGGAAGTGAAACGTTCATCCAGACGGTTGATTTTCTTCTCAGGAAATTCCTTTTCGAATACCGAAATAAATTTCAGAATTTCAGTCTCGATTTCGGACATATTTCCTTTTAAATCCGTAGGAAGTCCGACGACTATCTCATCCACTTTGTTCTCGGAAAAATATTTTTTCAGAAAATCTACAAGTTTTGGTGTTTCCACTGTTGTCAGTCCGCTTGCAATAATTTGCATATCATCTGTAACAGCTATTCCGGTTCTTGCTTTTCCGTAGTCGATGGCTAGGATTTGTCCCATAAGTTTGCAAATTTACAAAAATTTTCAGCTTATGAAAACTCAATAATTTAATAAAAATAAATAAGTCGTAAAACAGAATTTTACGACCTATTAAATACAATTAATGAATGTGATATTTATCTTAATCCATTTTCATTTCCTCAACCAGTTTTTTGATTCTATCAATATATTTCCCATAAAAATGCTTGAACCACCAGAGTCCAAAAAAATAAAGCGCAAACAATCCAAACAAAATAGATACAATGAATTTCAAAGCCAAAACTCCGTCCGTATATTGATGAGTATAAGGAATAGATTCGGTTATGATAACTATTTCACAAACCAAAAACGGAACAAAACTCAAATAAAACGAAAGATAATATTGCTTATTCAATTCAAACTGATGAAGCAAATCTTTCAAAGAATCAAAAGTTCCCAAAGTAGGATTGCTGATTTCTTTGTAAAGTTTAAAAAATTTGCTAAAAAAGAAACCTGTCACAAAAGTCATAGAAGCCACTAAAACTTCAATGTAAAGCTTAAAACGAAAAGGAATCTGAAAAAACCAAATAACAATTAGAATGATTGGCAACATAATAGCAGTTGGCCAGAATTCATTTCGCATATTTTTCCTGATTTTTTCCAGAGGCAGATGTATTTCTTTTTGTCTTTCCGTAGAGATTTCCGGTGTTTCGGAAACATCTTCTTTATTCCAAAGTGATTTAAGATTATCTAAGTCCATATCTTTGATAGTTGATAGTTGATAGTTGATAGTTGATAGTTGATAGTTGATAGTTGATAGTTGGGTTTATCAGGCCGAGGTTCTCGAAGCATTTTTGCTAATCAATTCCTTCAGTTTTTCCTTTGCACGGTTTAGTTTTACTCTTGCATTTCCTTCCGAGATTCCCATTTGTTCGGCCATTTCTTTTCCAGAAAAATCTTCCAGATAATAGAAAATCAAGGCTTTGTCAATGGGGTTGAGTTGTTGGATGGATTCATACATCAGCTTTAGGTTTTGTTCGTCTTCATAGTTGTATTCGTCTTCTTTTATTTTGTAGAGTGAGACATCATCGTTTTGGATAAAATTCCGTCTTTTCTCAGATTTCAGGAAAATGATTGCCGTGTTTAGGGCGATTCTGTAAAGCCAAGTCGAGAATTCTGACTTTCCTTCAAAACTCGAGAAAGACTTCCAAACCTGATAAATAATTTCCTGGAAAAGGTCATTCTGGTCATCACGATTATCCATATACATCTTAGAAATCTTGAAAATGATTCCTTTATGTTTATCGATTTTCTCTAAAAATTCTTTCTCAGATGAACCCATTTTTGTTTTAACTCTGTTCGGTTAGTAATGATATCAAAAATTTGTTACAAAAAATGATTTGCAAATTTTGATTCTATCCATTTTTCAATGTTATTTGAAAAGAAAACCCTCAACATTTGTCGAGGGTTTTATATAAATTTTAACAAGAATCGGATTAGATTCCGTTAACGATTTCATTAAGAGTTGCAGATGGTCTCATTGCAGCATCAGTTTTTGCGAAATCTGGTCTGTAATAACCATCGATTTCCTGAGCTTTACCTTGAGAACCAATCAATTCTTCATTGATTTTGCTTTCATTTTCTGCCAAAGCTTTTGCAACTGGAGCAAATTTAGAAGCGATATCAGCATCTTTAGTTTGATTTGCTAAAGCTTCTGCCCAATAAGTTGCCAAATAGAAATGAGAACCCCTGTTATCAATTGTTCCCAATTTTCTTCCCGGAGATTTGTCTTCAGCTAAGAATTTTGCGTTAGCTTCGTCCAAAGCATCAGCCAAAATCTGAGCTTTTGGATTATTCTGAGTCTGAGCCAAATGTTCCAAAGAAGCCTGTATCGCTAAGAATTCACCCAAAGAGTCCCATCTCAGATAACCTTCTTCGATAAACTGTTCGATGTGTTTAGGCGCAGAACCTCCAGCACCAGTTTCGAACAAACCACCACCGTTCATCAATGGAACAATAGATAACATTTTTGCAGAAGTTCCTAATTCCAAAATAGGGAATAGGTCGGTCAGATAATCTCTCAAAACATTTCCGGAAACCGAGATAGTGTCTTTACCTTCTCTTGCTCTTTTAAGCGTTTCCGTCATTGCATCCTTAACATCAAGAATTCTGATGTCAAGTCCGGTTGTATCGTAATCTTTAAGATATTTCTCAACTTTTTTGATGATTTCTCTGTCGTGTGCTCTTGCTTTGTCCAACCAGAAAATCGCAGGCGTATCAGATAATCTTGCTCTGTTTACAGCTAATTTTACCCAATCTTGGATTGGTGCATCCTTAGTCTGACACATTCTGAAGATATCATATTTCTCCACTTTTTGTTCCAAAAGAACGTTTCCGTTTTCATCAAGAACTTTTACAGTTCCGTCAGCTTCTGCCTGGAAAGTCTTGTCGTGAGAACCATATTCTTCAGCTTTTTGAGCCATCAGACCAACATTAGGAACAGAGCCCATTGTTGTCGGGTCCAGTTTTCCATTAGCTTTCATATCATCAATTGCTGCCTGATAAAAACCTGCGTAAGAGCGGTCCGGGATAATGGCCACTGTATCATCTTCCGCTCCAACTTTGTCCCACATTTTTCCTCCGTTTCTGATTAATGCAGCCATAGATGCATCAACAATAATGTCAGAAGGAACGTGGAAATTAGTAATGCCTTTGTCAGAATTTACCATTGCAACTCTAGGTCCGTTTTCAAGAACTTTATCGATATCAGCTTTGATTTCAGCTTCTTGAGGAATTCCAGCAATTTTGTCGTAAAGATTTTGTAATCCGTTGTTTGGGTTGATATCCAGAGATTTGAAAGTCTCAGCATATTTAGTAAACACATCTTTGAAGAAAGTCTCAACAATAGCTCCGAAAATAATCGGATCAGAGATTTTCATCATTGTCGCTTTCAGGTGCGCAGAAAGGATTACTCCTCTTTGTTTTGCTTCATCAATTGCGGTTTGTACAAACGCTTTCAATGAATTAATATTCATTACAGAAGAATCAATTACTTCACCAGCTTTAAGGTTTGCGAAATCTTTAAGAACTTTCTCAGAACCGTCATTTCCGAAGAATACAGTTTTGAATTTAGAATCAGATTCCACAGTTGTAGAAGTTTCAGTTCCGTAGAAATCTCCGCTGGTCATATGAGCCACATCTGTTTTGCTGTCAGATGCCCAAGCTCCCATTTTGTGTGGATTAGCTTTGGCGTAGTTTTTAACTGCTTTTGGTGCACGTCTGTCAGAATTTCCTTCTCTTAGAACAGGATTTACGGCAGAACCTAGAACTTTAGCATATTTAGCTTTGATAGCTTTTTCTTCTTCAGTTTTTGGCTCAGCAGGATAATTTGGAACTGCGAAACCTTTAGCTTGTAATTCTGCAATAGCTTCTTCTAACTGAGGCGCAGAAGCAGAAATATTTGGTAATTTAATAATGTTCGCTTCCGGAGTTGTTGCCAATTCGCCCAATTCTGATAGAGCATCTCCAATTTTTTGGTCATCCGTCAAGAATTCTGGAAAGTTAGCCAAGATTCTCCCTGAAAGTGAAATGTCTTTTGGAACGATGTTAACGTCTGCAACCGATGTAAAAGCCTTAACGATAGGCAAAAAAGAATGTGTTGCAAGCATTGGCGCTTCATCCGTAAGCGTGTAGATAATTTTTGATTTTTCTGACATTATAGTAGTTGATTTTATTTACTGTTTTTTCAAAACAGACAAATTTAGTGTTTTTATGGTAATTTTATGATAGAAGAAATATGATTTTTGAGTGTTTTGTTATTAATATTAAATAAAAAAAGAGGTGTTTGCCTCTTTGAATTAATTAGTTTCTGATGAAATTATTACTGGTAAGCTATAATTATTATTGTAATAACTGATGTCAAATACCTGTGATTCCCAAAGTCCTTTTTTAGAATTAAACACATATACTTTATGATCATACTTGTCCGTAAAAATGAAATTACCATTTGTTCCTTCCAAAATTGGAGAACTGTAGTTATTGTTATAATAACTGATATTATAAGTTTGTGATACCCAACTTCCAGTTTGTGTATCATATGCATATATTTTATGATCGTATTTATCTATAAACGCAAAATTATCACCAGAGGTTATCACATTAGGAATACTGTAATTATTATTGTAATAACTTACATTATAAATTTGTGATGACCATTTGGAAGATTTAGAGCTAAATGTATAAACTTTACGATCATATTTATCAGTAAATGTATAGCTTCCTAATGGAGTTGTTGTGATTGTTGGGCTACTGTAATTGTTGTTATAATAGCTAATACTATACACTTGTGATGACCAAGTAGATGAATAGGCATTAGATACATAAACTTTATGATCATATTTGTCAATGAACATAAAGCTTCCATTTGTTGCTGTCACTGCAGGTACACTATAGTTATTATTATAATAACTCACATTAAAAACTTGAGAACTCCAACCTCCATTTTTTGAATTAGAGACATATGCTGTATGATCATATTTGTCTAGAAAAAAATAATTTATACTTTTATTCTTGATAACATCATCACCGATGCTTGAATTTGTAGAATTTGTACTTACACTTCCAGCAACCAAAGCATAAGGCACACTCATCAACTGATTCACGCCAACATTCGTATAATTACTTCCGCCAGCTGGGTCCATTTCTACTTTTACAAATTTTGTATTCGTTCCCCAATTGATTCCACCGAAGTTTCCTATAGTCGCAGTTCCTTGTCCGATATTCAGATTAACCAAACCTTTGGAATTGGTTGTTTTTGTATGCGTTTCGGTATATATAACAGTTCCAGTTGCAGAATTGTCCAGAATGCTGATTCTTAATTTCACATTCCCATTAGCAATTGGCGCACCTGCCGAATTGAAAGCAATTGTTTGATAACTAAAAGCCTGTGGAACCTGAGAGTAAGCGAAAGAAGCTAAAGATAAACTGAAAGCGATGTAGAGTTTTTTCATCTGGTTTTTATTTTTTTATAATTTTTATAGGTTTGATGTCCGTGTTTGTGAAATAAAGCAGATAGATTCCTGTATTAAGTAACCGTAAATCTATTTTATCCGATTCTACTTTTGTTTTTAAAATGATTCTGCCGGAATTGTCGTAAATAAGAGCTTCGTCTAATTTGTTTTTCGAACTTAATTTTAAATTGATAAAATCGCTTGTTGGATTAGGATAGATTTTAATTTCATCCTTCAAAATTTCATTAATACCTAAAACCTTTAAAGTGGTTTGATAGAGGATTCCCATTGTTCCGGAATTTGCATCGTCCGGATTAGACGGTATTACATAGATTTCTCCTACAGAATGGTTAAAGGAATTTTCAGACACAGCACCGGAATTAATAGTTCCAATGACAGACTGAGCGCTTCCTAACAAAGGAAAAACCAGTAATACACCAAGATTGAATTTTTTCATCTGTGTACGTAATAGTTTGGGTGCGAAAATAAGAAAATTTGTTAATCAGATTTAAATAAAAAATGTCTAATTTTGGATTTCAATAAAAATATTATGTCACAAATTACATTTAAAGGAAGTCCTATCAATACAGTTGGAACTTTGCCGGAAGTTGGAACTATTGCTCAGGAATTCACATTAGTTGGAGCTGATCTATCAGAAAAGCATTTGGCTGATTATACCGGAAAAAAAGTATTACTGAATATCTTCCCAAGCATCGACACAGGCGTTTGTGCCGCTTCTGCAAGACAGTTCAATAAAGAAGCTAGTGCTTTGGAAAATACTGTTGTTATAAACGTTTCAAGGGATTTACCTTTTGCTCTTAACAGATTCTGTGCTGCTGAAGGTCTTGATAATGTAGAAGTGTTGTCGGATTTCAGAGGGAATTTCGGTGAAGATTATGGTGTGACTTTGGACGATTCTCCATTGAGAGGATTATTGAGCAGAGCAGTTGTTGCTTTGGACGAAAAAGGAACGGTAATCTACACAGAACAAGTTCCGGAAATTGGACAAGAGCCAAACTACGAAAAGGCTATCAACGCATTGAAATAAAATTTCAATTAATAATTCATATTAACGGGAAATCTATTATTTTAGATTTTCCGTTTTTTATTTTATGGACATACTAAAAAATATTTATCAGCATCCCGCATTTTCCGAAGAAGACCTCAACCTTATCTTCAACAAACACGAAAAAATCAATTACAAAAAAGGTGATTTTTTTCTGAAAGAGAATGAAATCTCAAACGATTATTTTGTGCTGGAAAGTGGCGTTGTACGTTCTTTTGTTTATGATATCAATAATGATGACATCACGATTAATTTCTTTACGATTAATGATATTATTATAGAAGCGTCTTCCTTATTTCAAAGAATTCCTTCGGTTGAAAATATCCAATCGGAAACGGATTGTGTAGTCTGGAGAATTGGTTATGATGATTTTCAGGAATTGTTTCATAGCATTCCGGCGCTTACGGAATGGGGAAGAGCCTGGATGTCTTATCAATTATTTTATCTGAAAAATCGTTCTATTGAAATGATAACCAAATCAGCGACAGAGCGTTACTTGCATTTAATTCAAGAAAAACCTGACGTGCTAAAATTTGCACCACTTAAAAACGTAGCTTCTTATTTAGGAATTACAGATACATCACTGAGCCGAATTAGAAAAGAAATTGTGAAAGGTTAGTTTTAAACTTATTCCAATAAAAAAATCAGCAATTATTATATTGCTGATTTTTTGTTTCTATCTTAATTTCCGTTTTTCAGATTTTGTCTTTGCATTTTTTTATAAATAAAATTCGACATCAGGACACTTATTTCGTAAAGAATGACGAGAGGAAGTGCGGCTGCTATCATGCTCAAAACATCTGCTGGTGTGATGATTGCGGCAACTACCATTATTAAAACAATCGCATGTCTTCTGTAAGTTCTTAGGAATTTTGGAGTTAAGATTCCAATCGATGTCAAGATGTAAACTGCAATCGGAAAGAGAAATACAACGCCCATTCCCATTGTGACTTGTAAAAATAAAGTAGTATAATCTGACAAGTCAAAGAGCTGTACAATATTATCAGAAACTTTGAATAGCAATCCGAAATTGATTGCGAATGGCAGGATCAGAAAATAACCTGTCAAAACACCACACATAAAGAGGATCCAAATAGAATTGATATAAAAAATAGAATTTTTCCTTTCTTTAGGCATTAATGCAGGACTGATAAATTTCCAGATTTCCCAAACGATATAGGGGAAAGCCAAAACCAATCCGGAGAAAATGGAAACCGCCATCATGACATTGAACTGTTGAAACAATTGCTTCTGCTGAACACTGAAATGTGCTGGCAAAATAAAACTGTCATTGCCTGTCAGTTCTCTGGAATAATGATTCACAATTCGGAATGTTAAGAAGTCATTTCTTGTAGGTCCGAAAAAAATATGGTCCATCACCCAATTGATATTGAATCCGACAATAATTGCCAAAATAACAATTGCTAAAATAGATCTTACAAGATGTGACCTTAGCTCTCCAATATGTCCCAGGAAGGACATTTCCTTTTCTTCGCTCATACTTTGATTAGAAAAAATAAGTTCACAAAACTAAACAATTTTTATGTCACTCTGTATTTTAAAATAGTTCAATTATAAATGATTATGATAGTTTTATGTTTATTTAATAATAAATCTTTGGCTTTGGCTTTTAACTTTTCATGAATAAAAGGTTTTTTGGAATAAATTTTGTTAATTTCACCGAGTATCTTATCTGTGTTGAAGAGCAACAGATTGGGTCTTATCTATAATAATAAGGATCTTCAGATCTTTAAGGATTGGTTTAAGAATTTTATTTCTTTATTTAATTTTCAATATATATCTTGGCATTAGATGGCAGGAGTATTTTTTTTGTTTATGCGTATCACTGATATGTATAAATGGGTTATATGTAATTATGAATAAATATTTGATAAAATGTTGGTGTGTTTTCTTTGCCGGTTTTTTACATAGTCAGGTCGGGATTCAAACGACGCAGGTTTCACCCTCGGCAATTTTGGAAATTAATACTAATGATTTAGCTACCGGAAATAAAAAAGGTTTTCTTGCACCCAGAGTTGCACTGGCCAGCAACATTGATACAACTACAATTCCCACTCCTGCTGTTGGATTATTGGTCTATAATACGGTAAATGCGGGGAGCTTTCCTTCCAATGTTTTAGCTAACCGATATTACTTTTGGAATGGAAGCCAATGGGTTGATTTGGGATTGACATCTGTCCTACAGAATTACTTATCGAACAGGATCTACAGCCTCAATGCAAAAACAACACAAGATCTGAGCTATTCTACAATTAATAATACAAGTGGTACAAATGGCGGCATTCCTGTCTCTTTTGCAGATACAGATGTTGCCATAAGCACGGGAAATATCGTCACAAAGTCTGCTAATGTTTTTACCATTAATGTAACAGGCCTTTATGAGGTCTCAGCTTATGTTAATTATAATCCTAACAGGACAACAATCGCAGGAACTCAAAGAGGAACTTTTCTTAATTTAAAGCTTCAGAGATCTACTGATAATGGTGCTACCTGGGCTGATGTCATTGGTAATAGAACCGCTTGGGGAGTGAAGGCGACAAACTATTTGAAAACTGCCATTCTTATCTCTACACCAATTTATCTTACAGCTGGGCAAAGTTTGAGACTGGTTGTTCAAAATCCTTTTGCTATTACAGATGAATCGTCATTGCACGGAGAAAATAATACGACAAGTCCTGTTCCCACAATTACAACTTCCGGTAAAATTCCGATTTCGAAAAGTTTAACAATGATACTTCTGGATTATGATTTACAATAGATTGTTTAATATATCGAAAAAGGCAGTATTTGTTTTTTCTGCCTTGTTTCTATCAGATGTCATAACAGCTCAGGGTATTGGTATAGGAACATCAACACCGCATCCGTCGGCGCTTTTGGATCTTGACGTCAGTTCTATGGCTGGTAATAGCAAAAAAGGAGTTCTGATTCCCCGGGTTGCTTTACAAAATAAAACAGATGTTGTTACTATAGCGAATCCCGCTGTTGGCTTAATCGTTTATAATACAACTAATTCTACAACAGATACTTCTATCGAAGCTAATACATTTTATTTTTGGAATGGAACTAACTGGATCGATGTTTCAACTTCTGAAACAGTTAGGACAAAACTTTATGCACAAGTGTTTATTGTAGGAAATACAGGGATGCAGGCTTTGGATAAAACCAGTTTTAATAACGGAAATAATATTGTTGTGAATTTTGATTCTTCTGCTTCCGGAGCTATGACTGTGGATGTAGGCAACAGGGTTTCTTTGTCTAATAATAATTTCAAAATACTTTCTACAGGGATCTACGAAATAACAGGTTATGTGGGTTACAATCCGTGGGTTCAGACAACCTGCACGACGTATTCCACAGAAGCAACGTGTGTAGCATCACTGGATTTCATTGTACAAAGATCCACTAATAATGGTGCAACCTGGACTCAGATTGCTAAGTCTAGTACCATCTGGGGTGTTGGGACAGGCGATAGGAACAGATCAGTTATTGTTGCACCATTTGTAATTACTCTTAATGAGAATGATCTGGTGCGTGCAGTTGTAGCAAAAGGTTCAACTTCCAATCACGGAACCAATCCCTCAACCAGTACTTTGAATATCGAAGCGGGAACAGGATTGGCTTACTCAAGATTATTGAGATTTCAGAAGCTTAATTGAAATATTTATTAAAATTAATTCAACTCACTATGAGATTATATAATTTATTGGCAGTGTTATTATTCATCTCCGGTTTTTCACAGGTAGGAATAGGAACTGTTACGCCGCATTCTTCTGCGATTCTGGATATTACATCAACAAACAAAGGATTATTACTTCCCAGGGTTAATCTTACGGGTACTAATGATAATACGACCATTGCTAATCCGGCTAACGGACTTTTGGTTTTTAATATGGCAGCCGCCGGCAGCGGTACAACATCTGTTTCTGCTAATTCATTTTATTTCCGTCAGAATTCGGTTTGGCAAAAATTTACATCCAGTTCGGAGATTAGTGTTTTGGAAGGCTCTAATCAATATGTTTTAAAATCAGTAACCAATCAGCCATTGACAACAGCTCAGCTAACAGGGGTTAATAATAGTGAAACTTTTGACGTTCCCGTAACCTGGTCTACGAGTGAAATTCTCATCGATGATCCTAATAACATTGAGTTGTTAACAGACAACCAGTCTTTTCGAATAAAAGCAACGGGGAATTACAGGGTATTAGCCAATTTTACCTTTAGCCCGAAAAGAAATGTGGCCGCAGATAATTCCAATTATTCTTATGTCACGATTTCAATTGCCCAGTCCAAAGATAACGGATCAACCTGGACATCTGTTGCCGGAACGGCAATGCCTTATGATAACGGATCAACAGACCAGACACAAACAATTATTCTTCCAAGGACCGTTCTTGCCTTTGCTCAAAATGATTTGATAAGAATTTCTATTTCAAAACCCGGAAGCACAACTCCGGCCTATGGAACCGGAGCGGGAATTGTTTCAAAAGCAACAGACGATATCACAAAGTTGTTCAGAATCAGAAGGATTAATTAATACCTTCGTCTAGCAATGTGTGGATATCGATGATTCCGTAATATTTTCCGTTTTCCGTAACGATTAACTGGCCGATATTATATTCTTTCAAAATCTGCATCGCTTCTTTTGCTAGATTATTTTTTTCGATAGTTTTTGGATTTTTACTTGTGATGTCAGAAGCTTTTACTTTGGAAATATCATCTTGGTCAAGGAGCATTCTTCTGATGTCTCCATC
>QFQW01000076.1 GCA_003248755.1 Chryseobacterium sp.
ATGCTCACATTATTGATTAACGAAGGCAAAGCTTCTGGCAAAAGGACTTTCCGGATGATTTGAAGCGGTTTTGCGCCCATTGCTCTCGCTGCTTCTATCAAACCTGAAGGTATTTCCAACAGGCTGTTTTCTACCAATCTCGCAATGAATGGAGCGGAACCTACACTCAACGGAACCAATGCTGCTGCAACGCCAATCGATGTTCCTACAATGGTTCTGGTGAAAGGTATCATCCACACAATGAGAATGATAAAAGGAATCGAGCGGAAAATATTGACTATAATTGATACGATTTGGTGTGATATCTTATTTTCCAATAATTGACCTTTTCTTGTGAGGAAAAGAAAAATTCCCGTCGGTAATCCTAAAACAAATCCGAAAAATCCTGAAACCAAGGTCATTACAATCGTCTCAATTGTCCCTTGAAATAACAAATTGATAATACTATCCGACATAACCTAAAATTTCTGTGTTTGTATATTCATTTTCCAAATAAGCCAAAGCTTCGGCGATATTTTTCCCCTGTAATTCCAGAATCAAAACACCAAAATTCAAGTGACCAACATATTCCAGTTGTGCGCTGATAATCTTAGCTTTAACATTAAATTTCTCGTATACATTAATGATAACAGAACTTTGTGCTTCGTTTCCGGTAATAAGAATTTTCACTAAAGGATTATTGTCTTCACTATCGATATTGCTGATAGAATTCTGATAAATCGAAGGCAATTCTACATTCAAAGAAGCTTGTATAAAACCTTTCGTGATTTCTTTTTCCGGATGAATGAAAATCTGTTCCACCTTTCCTTGTTCTACTAACTGTCCATTGTCAATCACAGCAACTTTATCACAAATACTTTTAATCACTTCCATCTCGTGCGTTATGAGAAGAATCGTAAGATTTAGTTTTTGATTAATAGATTTCAGAAGTTGCAGGATAGATTTGGTGGTTGCCGGGTCAAGGGCACTTGTCGCTTCGTCACACAACAAGACTTTTGGGTCGTTTGCCAAAGCTCTCGCAATCGCAACTCTCTGTTTTTGTCCGCCGGAAAGATTCGCCGGATAATCTTTTGCTTTTTCTTTCAGTCCAACCAATTCCAAAAGCGAATCAACTTTTTCTTTGATTTCCGACTTCGATTTTCCCTCTAATTCCAAAGGAAAAGCAACATTATCAAAAACATTTCTTGAGGATAACAAATTGAAATGCTGGAAAATCATCGCAATTTTTCTTCGTTCCAGAGTCAGTTGAGAATCGGAAAGTTTTGTCAGTTCCACTTGGTCAACAATCACTTTTCCTTCATTTGGTTTTTCCAGAAGATTCACACATCTGATGAGCGTACTTTTCCCGGCACCGGAAGTTCCAATCACACCGAAAATTTCCCCCTTTTCAACAGTCAGGGAAACATCCGACAAGGCTTGGATAACCTTATTTTTAGTAGTAAAACGTTTGGAAACGTTTATAAGTTTAATCATTTTTATTCATTAGTTAAAAAATAAAAAACCTTTCACATAGAAGTATGAAAGGTTTTCAAAATAAACACACTATTATTACTTCTTCATATATATTCGAAAAGTTAAATCGTAGCAACAAAACATTTTTCCTGACATAATAGTGTTTTAAAAAAAAGCCTTTGCAAAACTAAAAATTCAATTCATACCAAACAAGTATAATTTAAATTAAATGACAAATGTCAGTTTTTTGTAATAATCGTTTGGGCGACTTAATCCGCCTGTAGTTTATCTTGAGCTTGTCGAAGGGCTCCCAAACCTAACGAAGTGGTTCGACGAAGTCAATCTTTTCATTCCACTACATTGCGTAAAAAGGATTTCCGCTCAAATCGAGGAACGAGATTCATCGATTCAAATGGAAAAATATAAAAGATGATGAGATAAGTCGGGCCGCGAAAATTCGACTTCAAATTTTAGCATAACATTTACCGTGAAGTTTGTCATTCCGTAGGAATCTAAATATAACATTCACGGTTTCCGTTGTTGAGATTCCTACGGAATGACAAAAGTGTGTTTATGGACTGCAAAACAGTTTTAAAAACCAACTTCTAAAATCTCATATCTTTTCTTACATTTACTAAAAATTAATTTTCCGAATGGTTCTAAGCAGGATTTGGTCCGCCTTCATTATTATAGCAATTGCGGTTGCATCAATCAAGTATTTCAGTTCAGAGAATTACAGTCAGATTTTCAACGATATGGTTGTTGGAAAAGGGGGGGACACGATTCAGATTTCTCAGAAACCATTGGCTCGGATTTCTCCAGAGATCCAGAAATCTTTACTAACCAATCCGGATTTTGAAGACAGTCACATCCATTACAAAATGGATTCTCTTCAAAATGTGAAAACCTACCGAGTTGCAGAAACGGACGGTGTTATCGGAACCAGCGAAACAGCGGTCAACATCTGTCTCAAACTGATTGGAATTATGGCTTTGTTTATGGGTTTTATGAGCATTGCTGAGAAAGCAGGCGGGATTAATTTCCTAAGCCGATTGATTCAGCCATTCTTCTCAAAGTTATTTCCTGAGATTCCAAAAAACCACCCTTCATTTGGGCATATGATGCTGAATTTCAGCGCAAACCTTCTCGGTCTAGACAACGCCGCAACACCTTTCGGACTCAAAGCAATGGAAAGTCTCCAGACTTTGAATCCGGATAAAGATAAAGCCAGCAATGCACAAATTATGTTTCTCTGTCTGCACGCCAGCGGATTGACATTGATTCCGGTTTCCATCATTGCGATTCGTTCATCCATGGGTTCGCAAACACCGACCGATATTTTCCTGCCTTGTATGATTGCAACTTTTTGTGCAACAATGGCTGCGATGATAATTGTTTCTATCAGACAAAAAATCAATCTTTTCCAACCGATTGTTTTAGCTTATGTTGGCGGGATTTCTGCAATTATTGCTTTGCTTGTAATTTACCTTGTTCAACTGAATAAAGAAGAATTAGATTCCTTCAGCAAAGTGATGAGCAATGGAATTATTCTGTTGATTTTCTTTGCAATTGTACTTGGAGCGGTTTATAAAAAAATCAACATTTTCGATGCATTTATCGATGGGGCAAAAGAAGGTTTTACGGTTTGTGTGAAGATTATCCCTTATTTGGTAGGAATGTTAATTGCGATTTCGTTACTAAGGACAAGTGGCGTTTTTGATGTGATTATAGATGGAATGAAATGGGTTGCCAGTGCTTCCCACCTGGATACAAGATTCGTGGACGGATTACCGACAGCACTGATAAAGCCATTGTCAGGTTCCGGAGCCCGCGGAATGATGGTTGATACAATGAAAACATTTGGAGCTGATAGTTTTGCGGGGAAATTATCGGCAATTCTGCAAGGAAGCTCTGATACTACTTTCTATGTAATTGCAGTTTATTTTGGTTCTGTTGGAATTAAAAATACAAGATATACAGTTGGCTCAATGCTTTTGGCAGATTTGGTTGGCGTGGTTACTGCTATTGTTTTGGCGTATTTGTTTTTTGGATAATTAATGAAAAATCAAAAAAGAAATATCTTCGAAGAATCGACGGAAATCGTTGGCTGGATACAGGTTTTTCTTTCGCCATTCTTAATCGGTTTTGTTTTAGCAGTGATTATTTATTTCTCATTTGATTCAATTTTTACTACAATCATTTCAATAGTGATTGCCATTATAGGAACATTAATTGGAATTAAATTTGCCAACAAAATTTACAACTCAAAAGAAGGGACAATTCATTTTGTATCAAGGGTTTCTGCAAGCCCGGAACTTGATGAAGAAGAAAATAAAATTAAAAAATGATTCAAGATAAAGATTTTACACTTAGATTAATAAGACAATTAACTCAGGCATTAGAAAAATTATTGCTTGGAAAACCGGAAGAAAGTCTGATGCAGAAAGAATTGGATTTCGATTCTTTGATGAAAGATATTTTTAAAATCAATTTCGATGATATTGCTTCAAAGTCCAAAGAAGAGATTATCGAAATTGTACAACAAAGAGAATCCAAAGACCACGCAGATTATTACGAGATGCTTGGGAATCTTTTTATGTTCCATTACAGAACGGAAGGAAAACTTGATTTTGCAGACAAAGCCAAAACTTTCTACGAATTATATCTTCAAACCAGCGGGATTTTCGCATTGCCAATTATTAATAGAATCAACGAGTTGAAAATTGTCTTAAATTAAGTTTCAAAATGTTAAATGTCGTTTTAGTAGAACCGGAAATTCCTAACAATACAGGAAATATTGGTCGATTATGTGTAGGAACAGAAAGTAGATTGCACTTGATTCATCCGTTCGGATTTGTCATAAATGATGCTAATTTGAAACGGTCAGGACTTGATTATTGGATTCATCTGGATGTCACCGAATATCAAAATGTCGAAGAATGGATGACACAAATTCCGGACAAATCCAGAGTTTTCTTAATGAGCTCACACGCAACCAATTCAATTTATGAAAATGAATTCCAAGATGGAGATTGGCTCGTTTTTGGAAAGGAAAGTCGTGGATTGAGTCAAGAGGTTTTGGATTTATTTGAAAATCACCTGACAATTCCAATGTCAAAGTTAATTCGAAGCTTCAATATTGCCAATTCTGTCGCATTTGTTGTTGGTGAAGCCAAAAGGCAGATTGCTTTGAAGAATTGACATCAGTGTTAAAATAAATTAATTTTGACCACTTTAGTAGGATTAAAATAAAAAAATAATTCTTTTATTTGTATTTTTGCGCGTTATCGGGAGAGCATTATGATTTTTAAGACTAAAAAAGACACGAAATATAGTTATGTAGAAGCGGGTGAAGGTCATCCAATGGTGCTTTTGCATGGGCTAATGGGTGGATTGAGCAACTTCGATAAGATGATTAATTACTTCTCGGATAAAGGTTATCAAGTCTTTGTTCCACAGTTGCCTATTTATGATTTACCAATTCTGAATACCAATCTTGCTTCGATTTCCAAATTCGTTGCAAAGTTTATTACGGATGTTATCGGGAAACCGGTAACGATTGTTGGTAATTCTATGGGAGGACATATCGGATTGATTCTTACAACGTCTCGTCCGGAATTGGTAAGAAATCTTGTTCTGACTGGGAGTTCCGGTTTGTATGAGAGAACTTTCGGAGATAGTTTTCCAAGGAAAAGCGATAAAGATTATATCAAGAAAAAAACTCAAGATGTTTTTTATGACCCGATTGTCGCTACAGATGAATTGGTGGATGAAGTTTTTGCGGTTGTAAATGACAGGATGAAAGGTATAAAAACCGTAATGCTGGCAAGAAGCGCCATCAAACACAATATGCTAAATGACCTTCCTAAAATAACTTGTCCAACGTGCATCATTTGGGGAAAACAGGATAACGTTACACCACCGGAAGTTGCGGAAGATATGCATAAATTCATCCCTAATTCCGAATTACATTGGATTGACAAATGTGGTCACGCTGCAATGATGGAAAAGCCGGATGAGTTTAACGAAATTCTTTATGGATGGCTTAAAAGAGTGATGTAACTCTGTTCAAAATAAAAATATTCAGAACCATTAGGAAATTGAGTTTTAACTAAAATAAATTTGATTCTTAATGGTTTTTAAATTATAAAAATATGGTAATCAAAACCGCAGAATTTGTAAAAAGCAGTCAGAAATGGCAAGATTGCCCTGCACCGACTTTGCCGGAATATGCTTTCATCGGACGCTCGAACGTTGGCAAATCTTCTCTCATCAACGCGATGATGAATCATAAAGATCTGGCCAAGACGTCACAGACTCCAGGGAAAACACAGTTGATTAATCATTTTTTGGTTAATGAAACTTGGTATCTGACAGATTTGCCGGGTTATGGTTATGCAAAAGTTTCTAAAAGCCTTAGAAAAGATTTTGAAAAATTGATTACCAATTATATTCTGAATAGGCAAAACCTTGTCAACTTATTTGTATTGGTAGATGTTCGACATACGCCCCAAAAAATAGATTTGGAATTTATACAGTGGTGTGGAGAAAGCAACATCCCTTTTTCTATCGTCTTTACCAAAGCCGATAAACTAAAAGCAGGCGGAGCCGATAGAAATGTAGAAGCTTACAAATCCGAATTGCTGAAAACTTGGGAAGATCTCCCAAACATCTATGTAACGTCTGCGGAAAAGAAAACAGGAACGGATGACATTCTGAAATTCATCTCAGAAACCAATCAGTTTTTGATTAAAAATAAAATTAGATTCGATGATTAATGTAGATTGGAAGATCAAAACATTTTCTGAACTTAATACAACTGAGTTATACGAAATAATAAAGGCCAGAGTCAATGTTTTTGTTGTAGAACAGGATTGCCCTTATCCGGATTTGGACGATTATGACCAAAAAGCCATTCATCTTTGGGCAGAGAATAATGGCGAAGTTTTAGCTTATTGCAGAATTTTTGATAAAGGCATCAAATATACGGAGACTTCTATCGGCAGAGTTATAACAACGGAGAAAGCAAGAGGAACCGGTCTTGGAAAACAATTGATACAATATGCAGTTGAAGTTATCGAAAATCGATTGGGAACTTCGGAGATCAGAATTTCTGCGCAGGATTATTTATTGAAGTTTTATTCCAATTTTGGTTTTATCGATACAGGGAAAAAATATCTTGAAGACAATATTCCCCATACCGAGATGAATAGAATTTAAAAGATAATTAAATCGGAACAAAAATCACGGCAGCAACTGCTGCAACAACTATTGCAATAGAAGCAATAATATCCGGTTTTTTAATTTCTCTCACATCACTTTTTTCAATCTGAACCATTTCTCCCAACTTATTTTTTCCATAGATTTTTGTGGCGTCGATTCTCAAAATTTCAATTTTTTGAGTTTTGGCATCCTTGGTTTGAACTATATATTTTTTGTAAAGCTCAATACTATTATCATACATTGGTTTTGAAGGAGATACAACCGTTGTCTTGCAAGAAACCGTCAAAAAAAACATAGCTAATAGAAGCGTTTTCAGAATATTTTTAGAATATTTCATTTTTAAATTTAATTTTTCAAATTTAGTAAAAGATTTGTTATTTGGAGTTAAGATCCTGTGAAATAAGCCAACCCTCGCTCCAACAAGCTTGGAAATTAAACCCGCCTGTAACAGCATCTATATCAAGAACTTCGCCAGCAATGTAAAAATCCGATAAAATTTTTGAAGATATATTTTTAAAATTAATTTCTTTGAGATCAACACCTCCTGCAGTCACAAACTCATCTTTAAAGGTTGATTTTCCTGTAACTAATAATTTTTTCTGACATAAGCTTTCAAGAATCAGATTCATTTCTTTCCTCGAAAGATTGGCAATTTGTTTATCCGGATTGATTTGATTGATTTCTAAAATCTTATTCCAGAAGCGATTGGTGACATCAAATATCCTAGATTGCCCAATGGATCTTTTAGGATTCTGATTTTTAAATTCCTTTAACTCATTTTCAGCATCCGAAATTGGCTTCGAAATAAAATTAACTTCTATTTCAAAGTTATATTTCAATTTTGCCAATGTTCTAGCTTCCCAAGCAGAAATTTTAAGAACAGCAGGACCAGAAAGTCCCCAATGTGTAATAAGAAGAGGTCCGGATTCTTCGGTTTTCAAACTTGAGATTCTGATTTCTGCATTTTCAAAACTTGTCCCCGGAAGATCTTTTAATAAATCGTCTTTGATATTGAAAGTAAAAAGAGAGGGAACAGGATCCACAATTTTGTGCCCCAAATTTTGAATTAGTTTTAGAGATTTTGGAGAGCTACCTGTTGTATAAACCACAATATCAGCCTTATAACTATCTGATTTTGTTTTAATAAAATAGAAATCGTTTTCTTTAACAATTTCAGAAACAGAAACCTGCGTTTTGATTTCAAAGCCTTTATTTCTAACTTCACTGATTAAAGCATTCATAATACTATGAGAAGAATCGGAAGTTGGAAAAATACGGTTGTCTTTTTCGATTTTCAAGGGAATATTTCTGGTTTCGAACCAATCCATTGTATCGCCCGGCTGGAACTTGGTAAAAACACTTAGCAATTCGCGACTTCCTCTTGGGTAAAAATTAACCAACTCTCTTGGATCAAAACAAGCATGTGTGACATTACACCTACCACCTCCGGAGATTTTCACCTTTTGTAAAACATCCGAGTTTTGCTCTAAAATAGTAACGTAATATTTAGCCTCATCAAGATTAGCCGCTGTAAAAAAACCAGCTGCACCTCCTCCAATGATGATTACTCTTTTCTTTTTTGACATTGATTATAATTTGCCGTTTTATATTCGATGCACAAAATTACATTTTTAATATCCACCTCAAATGGTTAATTTTGAAGAATATTAAAATCGAAAAAATGTCTGTTTATTATCATAAATTTGAAGTAAGATGGAGCGATATCGACGCAAATCGTCATCTGGGAAACTCGACTTACGTTGATTACTGCTCACAAACGAGAATGGCTTTCCTTAATAAAAATAAAATCGGTTTGACACAACTGAATCGCTGGGGAGTTGGTCCTGTGATGTTGCATGAACGCTATTCTTTTTTCAAAGAAATCTATGCAGACCAAACAGTTTTTGTCGGTTTGGAAGTTGCTGCAATGTCGGAAGACGGAATGATCTACCAGTTTGTTCACAAGTTTTACCTCCCTGATGGGACACATTGTGCAACAGCAGAAGCAACCGGTGTTTGGATTGATATGATGTTAAGAAAAACAACAACTCCACCAGAAGACATCATGGAAGTAATGAACGAATATAAGTCTGAAAACGTACAAACCATTTCCAGAGAATATTTGAAAACATTACCGTTCCGGCCAGAGAACATAGATGTTTCTCTTTTCGAAAACTTTAAATAATTTTTTTTAAATTAATGATATTCAGATGGTGTCATTAATTATTTATAATTCATTATTAATATAAATTATGCTCGAAGATAAATCACAGGAATTAACGCCTATTTCCAAACTGGGAGAATTTGGTTTGATAAAACATTTGACCGAGAATTTCCCAATCGTTCAAACATCAACCAAAGTTTCAATTGGGGACGATGCGGCTGTCATCGATTCTGAAAATCAAAAAGTTGTTATTTCAACAGATATGTTGGCGGAAGGTGTTCATTTTAATTTGGGATACGTTCCTTTAAAACATTTGGGTTACAAATCGGTTGTTGTCAACCTTAGTGATATTGCAGCAATGAATGCAAAACCAACCCAAATTTTAGTTTCCGTTGCTGTTTCCAATCGTTTTCCTGTTGAAGCCTTGGAAGAAATCTATTCTGGAATTGCTTTGGCTTGCAATAGATACAAAGTGGACTTAATTGGCGGAGATACAACTAGTTCCAACGCCGGATTAGTGATAAGCGTTACAGCAATCGGGCTCGAGAAAGAAGAAAATATTGTCAAAAGAAATGGTGCAAGGCCTAATGATCTTCTGGTAGTTACCGGAGATCTTGGAGGTGCTTATCTTGGTCTGCAGATTTTGGAGAGAGAACATTCTGTTTATTTAGCAAATCCCCATATGCAACCTGAAATGGAAGGTTATGATTATATCTTGGAAAGACAATTAAAACCGGAAGCAAGAACAGATATCAAGAAAAAATTGGAAGAACTGGATATATTGCCAACTTCTATGATTGATATTTCGGACGGTTTAGCTTCGGAGATCCTTCATTTGTCGGATCAGTCAAAAGTTGGTTTTAATGTTTATGAAGAGAAAATTCCGATGGATGAAACTTCTATCCATACAGCAGACGAATTGAATCTAAATCCAGCTATGGCTGCTTTAAATGGCGGTGAAGATTACGAGTTGCTTTTCACAATTTCTTCAACAGATTTTGATAAGATTAAAAATCATCCAGATTTCACGATTATTGGTCACGCTACAGAAAATAATGCAGCTAACTTCTTGATAACAAGAGGTTCTAATCAATTAATACCATTAACAGCACAAGGCTGGGATGCATTCCTTAACAAAGAATAATTTTTTGGAATAATACTTGTAAAACACAATCATATTTAAAAATAAAACGATGAAAATTTTAAAAACCACTTCTTATGTATTAGTTGGATTAGGATTAACTGCTTGTGTTACCAATCCAATCACAGGAAGGTCATCTATCCAAATTGCTAATAATTCTGAAATTGCAACTGCTGCTGCATCAGAATATAAAACAACTTTATCAAGTTCTAAACTTGTCACCGGTGCTGAAGCTAACAGAATAAAAAACGTTGGTGGAAGAATAAAAAATGCGGCTTATGCTTATTATAAAAGTATAGGAAGAGAATCTGCTTTATCTGGTTACAGCTGGGAATTTAATCTGATTCAAGACAGCCAGTTAAATGCCTGGTGTATGCCTGGCGGAAAGGTAGCTTTTTACACCGGCATTTTGCCTATATGTAAAGACGACAATGGAATCGCTGTTGTTATGGGACACGAGGTTTCTCACGCTTTAGCCGGCCATGGAAACGAGAGAATTTCTCAGGCAATGGTTGCCCAATATGGTGGAAGTTTACTTGGTGGAAGTATTTCTAATGGACAATGGGCCGGTATTTTTGAAAAGCTCTATCCTGTTGGTGCACAAGTGGGACTTTTAGCTTATGGCAGAAAGCAAGAATCTGAAGCTGACGAAATGGGATTACAACTAATGGCAATGGCCGGTTATGATCCTAGAAATGCAACAGCTTTTTGGCAAAGAATGCAAGCTGCTTCTACCGGAAGTAAAACACCAGAATTCCTTTCTACACACCCCAATCCGGCTAACAGAATTGCAGATTTGAATGCTGATATGCCAAAAGCTCTTCAGTATTATAAAGCGGCAGGTGGAAAACTATAACCTTTTTTGGTTAATTTTAAAATCTAAATTCACAAAACTATGAAAGGTTTAAGTTTAACCGGGCTTTTGTTATTAGCTCTGGCATTTGTTCTTTTTTATTTCAATGACAGTTTTTCGGTGATTAAATTATTTGAGCCAATTACATTAATGGGAATCTTGGCCGGAATAGGAATTGGCCTCTTTATTGGTGGATTAATTGGTTATGTCAGCAAAGGTAATGCAATGAAAGAAGCCAAAATACGACAGGAACTAAAACAACTTCAAGAAGAAAAAGCAGCATTTGAAAAACAAAAACAGGATAATGATTTAGCAAATAAAAGTTTCTAAAATTAGAGACTTCTGATAAACTGTCCTGGTGTTGTATTCGTATATTTCTTAAAAATCTTATTGAAATAAGTAATATTATTAAAACCTGTAGCATAGCAACTTTCTGCTATGCTTTTTTCTTGGGACAAGAGAATACAAGCTTTATCGATTCTATAACGGTTGACAAACTCTACGAATGTCAACGATGTTGCTTTTTTGAAAAAATTACAAAAAGCCGGTTTTGTAAGATTCGCCAGATCTGCCGCTTGCATTATATCAATTTCATTTTGATAACCATTTTCCACATATGTGAAAACTGCCTCTAACCGATTTCGGTTTCTGGAAACTATTGTGTAAGGCATTACTTCTGTATTCATCAACTCGTAATCCCCGGTTTTTGAAAGATCAAAAAGAATTTCTAAAAGTAACAGGTACCGTTTGTATCCTTCTGTCTGAGCCATTTCTTCCAACTTAGGAATTAATTGCTTTTTAACTTTTGAGGAGAAAAGAACACCATATCTTGACATTTCCAAAAGCTTTTTGATAGCATTAGTTTCCTGCTCCCCTTCAGGCAATGATAAAATCTCTTCTTTGAACAAGATTACGATTTCTTCGTGCGGATCCGTAGCATTAAGTCCAAATCCAGAATGTGGAATATTAGAGCCTATCAACGCCAATGCACCATCTTCGAAATGGCTTTTGTGATAACCAACATGTCTTGTTCCTTTTCCATTGAAAACGCAAACTATCTCAATTTCAGAATGATAGTGATATTGCCAATTCAGTTCAGCTATAGGAACATCCTTGATATGTAAAACTTTGAAAGAGCTGTTTTCATCTGGCTGAATATGCTCAAGAATAACTTTCATTTACGTTAATGCTAATTGAAAGCAAAAATAATCAAAAGATGTTAATATTGTTCAATTTTTTGTTTATTATGTTAAACAAATGTTGGATAAAAGCTTATACTTTCGTATTACAAAAAATGATTTCTCACAAAGAAGAGTTTTTTGTAAATTTTTAAGGTCTATATATGAAGAAGGCTGGAAATTACATTTCCAGCCTTCTCATTTTTTATTAAGTAGTTATTTTAATTGAAATTATATCCAATACCAACGATAAACATGCTTGGACGGTTATCATAGCGTACTACTTCGTCTCCACTTACAGCATCAATTACTTTTCTAGAATCTTTAGAAAAAGCACCTTCATATCTTGCGTTGATTACAAATTTTGAAAGTGTTGCTTGAGCTCCAAATTGATATCCTACAGTGAATTCATTTTTTGCATTGACTTTGAAATCATCGTAAGTCTTGTCTCCGGATAAGTTATAAGATGCTACAGGTCCTACAAAAGCAGCTAATTTTCCAAGTAGAAAATTGTGTCCCAATAGTACCGGAACATCAATACGATTGCTTTTTGCTTCAACTGTTACATCATCTACAGTAAGGCTGTTCTTGAAAGTTGTATAATAAACTTCTGGCATTACGAACCAACCTCCCACTGGGAAATCTATTTTCGCTGCCAATCCAACATTAAAACCAGCTTTGTTATCTCCTTTGCTTTCCCAAGCTGATGTTGCTGTACTTTCTATGTCCTTCCATTTTGCAGAAGAGGTATTGAAAAGCGCATTAGCTCTCAACCCAACTGTAATCTGTGAATAAGCCATTACTCCTAAAAAGATGGCTAGTGTACTAATTAGTTTGTTCATTGTTTTCGGTTTTGTTATGTGTTAAACTTGTTTGATCATTTTCAAGCATAAATTCTCTCAGCTGCTTAAAAAGTTCTGATGAATAAACGAAATCTATAAGATTTTTATTTTTGGCTGTGGCAAGCAAATCTTTGTTCCCTTCCCATTCTTTAACTCCTAATCTCAGATATAGGATTTTTTCACCAATCGTCATCACGGAGTTCATATCGTGTGTATTGATAATCGTTGTTGTGTTATATTCTTTGGTGATTTCCATCAAAAGATCATCAATGACATTGGATGTATAAGGATCTAATCCGGAATTGGGCTCATCACAGAAAAGGTATTTTGGATTGTTAACAATTGCTCTTGCAATGGCAACTCTCTTCTGCATTCCCCCAGAAATCTCGGAAGGATATTTTTTATTGGCATTCTGAAGATTAACTCTCCCGATAACTTCCAGAACCTTCCTTTTTTTCTCTCTGAAAGTCAAACCGGTAAACATATCAAGTGGAAAACTAATATTCTCTTCAACCGTCATAGAATCGAAAAGAGCGCTTCCCTGGAAAACGGTGCCTATCTCTGATCTTAGTGATTGTTTTTCTTCTCTGGACATTGTCACAATATCTCTTCCATCGAATAAAATTCCGCCACTTGATGGTTCATAAACATTCAGAAGGCTTTTTAGAAAAACGGTTTTTCCAGATCCGCTTTGCCCAATAATCAGATTAACTTTACCCGTTTCAAATGTTGTTGAAATGCCTTTAAGAACCTCAACATCATTAAAACTTTTTCTTAAATCTTTTACTTCTATCATTAGCTTAGAAACATCTGGGTTAATAATAAATTTACTATAATTACCGCTATCATCGTCCAAACTACAGCTTGCGTGCTAGCACGTCCTACTTCTAAAGATCCGCCTTTTACATTATATCCGAAATAAGCAGGAATAGTAGCAATCAAAAATCCGAAGACAGCCGTTTTTAGGAATGCATACCATATAAAGTAAGAGGGCATATACATTTGTATCCCCGTTATATAATCTGCCTTTGTCCAGCTTCCTGTAGCAACTCCGGCTATATATCCCCCATAGATTCCCACTACAATACTAATGGCAATTAATATCGGATTGAAAACAACGCTGGCTACAATTTTGGGTAAAATCAAAAAGTTAGGAGAATTGACTCCCATTATATCCAGAGCGTCAATCTGTTCTGTCACTCTCATTGTACCAATACTAGATGCAATATATGATCCCACTTTTCCTGCAAGTATTACAGAAATAATAGTGGGCGAAAACTCTAAAATCAAAACCACTTTTGTAGCATATCCAACAAAAGTATTGGGAATAGGAAATGATGACGCATCAAAATTATTAAACATTTGAATAGCTACAACCGCTCCTACAAAAAAAGAGGTAAAAAGTACCAGTCCGAATGAATTAACACCCAGGTCGTAAAACTCTCTTACAAGAAGTTTCATATAGACATTTCTTTTTTGCGGCTTGCTTATCGCTTTCCCCAACAGCAAGAAATATTCTCCAATGGATTCAAAAAATCGTTTTAACATAAAGCTAAATTAGTTTTTTTTATCATAAGCTTTTATTTTCCAGCAATATTCGGATAAAATAACTGAAAAAATACGCTTTCGGATAAAAATTAAGGAATATTAAGATACTTGTGCGTTTGTATAGACGATCTCCACTTCGGATTTTCTAAGATGAAATCTGTAATCTTTGGATACATCACATCCCGTTTGCTCCATTCGCTTTGTAGATAGAGTTCGCAATTGTCATTTACTTTTTCACCTTGTTCCTGAGCAAATTTAAAATCATTTTGATTGAATATAATCATCTTCAGTTCACTGGCTTGTTTATAAATATCAGCCAGGGGAAGTCCTGTTTTCTTTGGAGACAATGTAATCCAATCCAAATGCCCGCTCATTGGATAAGCTCCCGAGGTTTCGATATGAATGGTGCATCCTAACTCTTTCAGCTTTGAAGTCAGGATATCGAGATTCCACATCAATGGCTCTCCTCCGGTAAGAACAATTGTCTTACAATATCTAGCGGCTGTTTCTGCAATTTCCACAGTATCCATTAATGGATGAATTTTTGGATCCCAGCTTTCTTTGACGTCACACCAATGGCACCCAACATCACATCCGCCCAAACGAATGAAATAAGCAGCTTTTCCTGCATGATATCCCTCTCCTTGAATAGTGTAAAAATGCTCCATCACTGGGAGCATCTTACCTTCTTTTAATAAAATATTTTCTTCTTCCTTAGTCATTATAAACCGAAGTTTTATAGGCAATGATGGTATTTTTCATCAGCATTGCCCGCGTCATTGGACCAACTCCACCGGGAACCGGTGTAATCCAACTTGCTTTCTCTGCGCAGCTGTCAAAATCTACATCGCCAGCAAGATGATATCCTTTCTCAGAATCATCATCTACTCTTGTAATTCCTACATCTACAATAACTGCTCCATCTTTGATCATTTCTCCTTTCAAGAAGTTAGGGTCGCCAAGAGCTGTTATCACAATGTCTGCCTTTTTTGTATATTCTTCTATATGTTCTGTGTAAGAGTGTGTCAAAGTCACCGTAGAGTTTCCCGGAAAATCTTTTCTTCCCATCAGGATGCTCATTGGTTTCCCAACAATCCTGCTTCTTCCGATGATTACACAATCTTTTCCTTTGGTTTCGATATTATATCGTTCCAATAATGTCAAAATTCCAAACGGTGTTGCCGGCAAAAAGGTATCCATTTCCAAAGCCATTTTACCGAAATTTTCCGGATGAAAACCATCCACATCTTTTCTTGGGTCAATCGCCATAATGATCTTTTCCTGATCAATTTGCTTTGGCAAAGGTAACTGAACGATGAATCCGTCTACATCTTTCGACTTGTTCAATTCATCAATTTTCTCCAACAATTCCGATTCCGAAACTGTGCTTGGAAATTTAATCAATGAAGAACTGAACCCTACTTCTTCACAATCTTTCACTTTGCTATTGACATAAGCTTTGCTTGCTCCGTTATTCCCAACTAAAATTGCAACCAAATGCGGCGCTCTTCTTTTGTTGGCAAGAATCTTCTGAACCTCTTCTTTGATCTCAACTTTTACCTCTTTGGACACTTTGAGTCCATCTAGAATTTGTGCCATTTTTTCTTTCTTTTTACTTTTTAGATTTATTTGAAAAAATGAAGTGTTCCTTTCCCAACACTCCACTTTTATATTTTATCGATTTGATTTATAAAAATTAATCAACCCGTTTGTAGAGCTGTCGTGTGTTTCAACATTTCCCTCTGCTTCTAGCTCTGGAAGAATTTTTCCAGCCAAAACTTTTCCCAATTCTACACCAAACTGATCAAAACTGAAAACATTCCAAATCACACCTTGAACAAAAATCTTGTGCTCGTACAAAGCAATCAATTGCCCTAATGTAAATGGCGTTAATTCTTTGAACAAGAATGAATTAGTAGGCGTATTCCCTGCAAATATTTTATAGTTCAAAAGTTTTTCGATCTCTTCTTCTGTTTTTCCGGATGCTTTTAACTCTTCATAAACTTCTTCATGAGTTTTTCCAAAAGCCAAGGCTTCGGTTTGAGCAAAGAAATTTGCTAATAAAATATCTTGGTGTGCTCCTACATTATTAAGTGATGTGGCATAAGCAATGAAATCAGCAGGAATTAATTCCGTTCCTTGATGAATCAATTGATAGAAAGCATGTTGCCCATTAGTTCCAGGCTCTCCCCAAATGATTGGCCCTGTTTCATATTCTACAAATTCGCCATTTCTATCTACCGATTTACCATTACTTTCCATATCACCTTGCTGAAGGTATGCAGAAAAACGATCAAGATATTGAGAATAAGGCAAAATCGCATAAGTTCCGGCAGCATAGAAATTACGATACCAAACCCCTAAAACACCCATCAAAACAGGAACATTTTCTTTAAATTCCTTAGTTTGAAAATGAACATCCGTATCATTTGCACCTTTCAATAATTGTTCAAAATTGTCATAACCAACAGACAAAACAATGCTCAATCCAATCGCACTCCAAAGTGAGTAACGGCCGCCAACCCAATCCCAGAATTCGAAGATGTTCTCTTCTGCAATTCCGAATTTTTTAACCGCTTCTATATTAGTTGATAATGCTACGAAATGTTTTGCAACGTCTCCATTTTTAGCGCCAGATTTTAAAAACCATTCTTTTGCAGAATTGGCATTGGTCATTGTCTCCTGAGTTGTAAAAGTCTTAGATGCAATGATAAATAAAGTAGTTTCCGGATTAAGGTTTTTGACAATCTCGGCCATATGATTTCCATCCACGTTGGAAACGAAATGAACATTCAGTCTTGTTTTGAAATGCTTCAATGCAGAGCAAACCATCACCGGTCCCAGATCAGAACCTCCAATTCCAACATTAACAACATCTGTGATTTCTTTTCCGGTGAAACCTTTATGAGACCCAGAAATTACCGATTCCGAAAAAGCTTTCATGTGATCCAAAACCTTTCGGATTGCAGGTTTAATATTTTCTCCATCTACCAAAATCTCTTTATCAGAAAAATCTCTTAAAGCCGTGTGAAGAACAGCTCTTCCTTCCGTTTCATTGATTTTGTCTCCAGAAAACATTTTACCAATTGCTTCCTTCAACTGAGTTTCTTCTGCCAATTGCAACAATAGCTCTAAAGTTTTAGCATCAACCAGGTTTTTAGAATAATCAAAAAGATAGTTTTCTGTTTCTAATGAAAACTCCTGAAAACGGTTCGGATTATATTGAAACAATGTTCTAAGTTCAAAATCATTATTAGCAAATTGCTGATCAAGGGCTTTCCACGCAGAAGTATGAAGAGGATTAATTTTTGGTAACATATTTTAATTTAGATGTTAGATTTATGATTTGTCTAGAAGACCTGCAAATTTACGAAAAAACAACAACTTCCTTTTATTTTTGTTTTAACTCATGCTACGATTTGGTAAAGTCGTGCGCATAAGTTAGTGAAGTCATAGCGGTGAATTTTTATCCATCATTAATTCTGATACATCTGTTATGATTCCCAATCATTTAGGAGTAGTTTTCCTTTAAAAAAACGAGAGTAACTAATCTCTACTCTCGTTTTTTAATATTCTAATTAATTATTCTATTTGATTATCAAAAAGTTAATATTCAAAATTATTACCCCCGATGTCGCGGATTTGCAATCCGTGACTGACAAATCCTTTAAAAGCACGGATTACAAATCCGCGCTATCGGGGCTATAATAGAGGTATTCTAAAAAATGTTTTAGTTTTTTCATTATAATTTTCCTTGATTTTGAAGCATTTTCAATATCCA
>QFQW01000077.1 GCA_003248755.1 Chryseobacterium sp.
GATGTCAATATTTGAGATAAGCCAGTCTCAGGTTTTTGTGGAAAATGGAAGAAGTATAAGATATCAGTCCGAAGGTTATAGAAATTATATCTTTGAATTTGAATTTTACAGTGATTTTATTGCTTCCGCTTCTAATTGGAAATCATGGCAAGACCTTGGGGACTTTGCTTTAACTACAACGAATAATATTAAACATCTTAATGGTTGTTTAGTAGGCAATATTAATATAAATTTCAACAGAGACAAATGGCTAAAATACAACAATGATGAATATGTTAATTGGAGTAATTATATTAATAGATGGCAAACACCTATTGCAGGGAATAATCCTCTTAATAGCTCCATTCTACAGATTGTTGAAAAATACTTGCTATTAAGCGGTAAAGATGAAGCTAATCCTAGAGCTATAGAATATTTGGATATTAACTTTGCTATCAAAGATGAGGATGAAGATGATAATAATGAATCGGAAGAACCTAGTGAAGATAACGGTGCAACTTCGGTATCTTATTTAGACTTGCTTAATGTCGCAGCTATGGATTATCATATAGCAAGGCTATTAGGTTTAGGAGCATTGGATAGACAAGCAGATAATGGGTTAGAGTATATTTATTTGACAGAATACAAAACACTGAGAGATCCACAAGATGAAAGTTTGGAAAAAGAATGCCAACTTCTTTCTATATCGCTTCCAACATCTATCAATACAGAAAGGTTACCGCTGCCAATAGAAATCAATGAGCTTTATAAAGGTGTACCTAGACCACAAAATGAGGATATTCCGGTTTTGTATGATGAAGAAGGCTATTCATTAGATGGCAGAAATAGATTTATTAGTATTATTAATAAGCCTATTCCTTCTGCACAGTTTGATCCTGATTTTTTTCCAAATGATTCTTATTGGAACGCCTCACTTTACACATTGCCTGTTCATGCAGGTTTAGAATATAGAGTGGCTCTGCAGGATGATGATAATTTGCCTGAAAGAGGTTGGGTAAAACCAGAATTATCACATTCTGATGATTATTTTAGTTTAAATCTTGCTGGCACACAGTCAAGATTGGAAACAATACCGATTTTATTACCTGAAAACTTTGGAGATCCATTATTTGTTCATAGACAAACGGAAAGCGGAAGTTATACTTATTGTACTTATGGTATTAATATCTTTTCAAGAGCTACATACAGCACCAATGAGTTTAGTATAAAAACAGAAATCGAACCACTGAATTCGCTGTTACCACCTTCTGACATCAAAACTTGGTTAATACAACGTGAAAAACCTCTCATGTTTACTTCTCAATTTGAGCAAGACAGATATAATGAGATTGAAGATATAGACAAAACTTTTGTAAGAATCAACTTCGGATACAATGCAAATCAGGATATGGTAACTCATCCTATACCTTTTGATTCTAATATTAGTGATATAGAATACGAAAATAATACAAATTATTTTAAGGATATTTATGATATCTATGCTGATCATTTGGAAGTTTATTTCCGAAAAGACACCCCAAAAAAGATATCTGCATCTTTATACTATGTTGAAGATGATGATGAAGGGGACAAGCTATGTGCTGTATTTAAAACCAAACCTTATTACGTAGTAAGCACAGATGAGATATTTAATTCTGTCTATCCTCCAGATACAACTTCAGCAAATTTTGTAGGATCTGTATTTCTAGTTAATAATAAATCTTATGTAGTGAAAAAGGTAAGACCGGGAATCGGCTCTGATGTTGGTTTAAGATTTACAGTTTATAAAGAAGAGATAAGTGAAACAATTTTATCGGGAGGCTCCATATCTGTTCACTCTAGCACACTTAAGTTACCAGAGACTTCCGGTAATGATCTATTTGTGGTAACGGAAAATATGCAGACAGAAAAAGTTTGGGGACCAAAAAGTCGAAATGCATTTGAAATACCATTAAAATTTCCAACAATTTATAGAGAGGTTATTACATCAGTTTCAGAGACCGGGCAAGAACAGAAATATTTGGAAAAATCCAGAGGGTTTTGGGAATCAGCATCTATTTCTCTAATTGATGATGGTATTTATAAAATAATATTTGACGATTTAAAACTGGATCAGGAGATTTTACAAACTGTAAAAGCATTTTTAGAAATTAATAATGGTATAGTAAGACTTTTCAGACAAGATAGCTTTAAGGGAGGAAGACCAACTAAATCCAGGGATCAGTTCAAGGTAATCAAAGCTGAAAACTTTGGACTTAGAAATAGAAGACCTTTCACACTGTATATTTATGATGAATTGAGGGAAAATGCATCATTAGAAGATAACATCAGTGAAATCATTACTGGAGATGGTATTGTAGTCAATTATTATCCATCTTATAATTTATACCTATACAATGATGTCCTCAATGATTTGATTGAAGAAAATGTTATTCCAACAGGAGATAGTAATCTAAAATACTCTATTTTCGGAATGAGGACTGTAGAAACGGTATATAATTATAAATCAAAATTTTCGACTCCAAGTATAATGCTAGGACAGAAAGTAATAGCCCCAATGGCACCCGAAGCGCCTATAGGAAGCCTTTATGCAACCAAACCTGATTTTTATGGTAGATCAACTTACAGTTTTACCACAATATTCAATCAAAAACCTTTTGGCGTACAGTTTTGCCGTGCAGATAACGATACTATTTTAAATGCTTTATATAAAACAGAAACGGTTGCAGATATTTATCAAAATTTGGCTTTATTAGGAGGTAATAATGAAGAATTCCTTACTAATAGATGGAACAATTTCTTTGATTTCCAGTCTTACAGATTTGATCAGCCTGCAATACCTGGTGAAGATCCTGCATTGCATGAACGTTACAAAGAATTCCCGGAAATTATTATTGAGGACGTAAAACTTCCGGATCATATAGATCAAGAAGTTAAAGAGCAAACATCAGACAAGGTAGTAAACGAGGAAATATTACCATATAGATTTCCTCTGCCAGATAATGACTCATTTTTTGAAGGAATTAATAGATTTATTGAAAGCTATAATGAAACTAACCATCAGTCTATACAATTGATACCTAATGGTAGTTTTGGAGATGTTCTACTGAATCACAAGATAATTGAACCATTGATAGGTATTAATGATGAACCACTTTATCTCATCGATTTTATACAAGATGTTATAGAAAATACTTTTGTACCATTAACAGAAGTTCCAATTCTTTATCAACATGTAAAAAAAGCGGAATACCTACCTGACCCTGCGAGAAATTATTTCCCTGTGGATAAAAAACAAAATATCAGAGATGCTTCAGGGTTTTTATTAAAACCACCTGCCGATCCAAACAAGGATGATGTATTTGATATGGCTCCAATGATGACGATTCTAAGTGAAAATGCAAATGAGAAAAAAGTCTTGTTTACAGATTTTACGCTCAATGGAACTACGGATAACATATACTTCTATGCATCTAGAGAAATAGGTTCACAAATGAATATGGGAGATATGAGTACTATTCTTGGTCCAGTTAAATTAGTTAATTCTAATCCTTCGGAACCTCCGAAGATTTTGAGTGGACTTCCTATTTTGGAAAATAAAGTTTTGGGAATAAATCCTAAAATCAAGATTGACATTAACTCATATCCTGAGTTTGTTGGAATCAAAAGAATCAATCTTTACAGAGCCAATAATAGGCTAGATGCAGAATCTATCTTGTCTATGAAGAATGTCAAACAAATCGAAATCTCACATTTGGAGGTAACAGATGAGACAATCTGGACAGTGTATGATGAGTTATCAGATTTTGAAGAGATACCATATGGTGACGTATTATATTATAGAGTTGTTGTTGAAAAACAAATAGAATATGCCGAATATAATAATGGAGTTGCAACTGTAAAAATAGATTACGTACCATCACAAGCATCAAAAATTTTGGCTCTTGCTCTTGCAGAGAACCGAAATCCAGAAACACCATCACTGGAAGGAGTTGGTACAAGACTAACGGATGAAGATTTTGTAAATAATGTTACTCTTCATTGGGATGTTACATGTTATAAAGGAATTTATCATTTATATAGTATGTCTGTACAGGGTAACTGGAAGGAAATTGCACGTTTCATAACTAATGGAACCAATGATAGGGTACAGCTTCAGGTTTATAATACTAATGCTACTAATCCACAGGATACTTGGTTAGATGTAACAACATTAGATATTATTGATTCTAAAATAACTTTAAATTTAGGATCATTAGGATCGGATTATAACCAATTCTTGTTATTTGATGAAAATAACAATAGAAGATTTTACCATTTCAAAGTTATTGCAGAAAATACTTCTAGTATGTTTAGTACGCAAGACAAAATATTAACCTTGTTTACAGACGAAGTTTGGGATAATCTTTCAGGAATATCTACAGATGGAGTAGAAGGAATGATTATAGGTAAAACATTTATTATAAAATAAAAAACAAAATATTATGGAAATTAATGATAGAAATCAGTTAAAAGGATATTTTCAGGCCAATAAACGCCCTAAAGAATCTGATTTTGGAGATCTTATAGATAGTTTGGCTTTGAAATTAGAAATCCCTCAAATAGAACCTAAACCCTACAAAGTATTTTCTGCTATGTTAAGTGTAGAGAATCACAGCTTGGATCCTCTTAATCCTACTTATGTGATAAATCATACCCTATTGGAGGCGAACACAATCGGGGAACTCAATATCGATTTTGGAAGGGGCAATGAGATTATGATAGAAGATTTATCAGGCGAATCAAGGTTAACTTTCGAAAGGAGATTTATCACTTTCGGTTTGATAAGGGATGATTTTAATTTTAGTGATATCACGGAATCCGAAAGAGTCTCTGACGACAGCATAAGACTAAAGTTTACCATGAAGGGAGATGGAATTTCACTTCCTGATTCCACTGCGATGCCTGAATTTTACAATCTGGCTATCGAAATTAGAGTGTATGACTGGATGGAAGACCAATTACCATTTCCAGGTGGTCCAGTAGACCCAGGAATACCACTTCCTGATTCTTCAGGTCGCCATACTAACTCTTAAATCTTCTTCAGTGTCAGAGAATACAAAAGCAATTTTAGATAATAAAATCCATATAGGTCTTGTACTGGCAGGTGCTGTGACTGCCGGTGCATATACTGCTGGAGTCTTGGATTATCTTTTCAATACCTTATTCATCTGGGAAGAAAAATATACCAAAGATCCTGATAATACTCCCAAACCTAACGTGGTTATTGATATTTTTACAGGCGCTTCTGCAGGAAGTATAGCTGCAGCAGTATCTTTAATTGGGCTAGCCAAAGATTCGCTTAAGGAAGTTAATGATCCCTATTCAAAGGAAGCTGCAGACAATTTTTTATTTGATACTTGGGTTAATTTCGGATTGAATGATGATGAAGATATTTGTGAACATTTGTTTTCTGCTGAAGATTTGAAAGAAGATAAACTGGATGCACTTCTTAATGTAGATTTCATGGATCACTTGATTAATAAAATTACGATGAAATCGAGGTCAATAGAAATTAATATTCTTCCTACTTTTATTAATCCTAACTTAGATGTTCTTTTTACATTGAGTAATTTGAAAGGCATTCCGATAGACCTTTACTTTGATTCGGATAAAAGAAGAGTAGCACATACTATGTCTTACCATAAAGCTTTTGCATATTTTCAAAATGACAAACCGGCTTCCGATCTTTCTAAACTTGATCTTGATCTTAGCGATGAACAATCGGTTAGATTTTTCTTAAAATGCGCCAGAGCCAGCGGTGCCTTTCCAATTGGGCTTAAAAGCATCTCCTTCAGTAATATCCCAAAAGATTATATCAGTGCCAATCTCAAACGAATTTTTGGTGAAGGATTCAAATTTATTCCTAGAATAGAGGATGATTACAGCTTTACAGCTGTAGATGGAGGGATGACCAATAATGAGCCTATAGCAGAAGCATTAAGTGTCATAGGGAAGGAGTTCAATAAAAATTATAAATTAATTATGATTGACCCTTTTCCCAACTACATTCCTGAAAATCCATTCAAAGGACAGGAAGTCAGGGAAGACCTGTTTCATATTATTCCACAGCTGATTTCAACCCTAAGACAACAAGCTTCCTTCAAAGAGCGGGATATCAGTGATATGTTCGATGACAATACCGATAAGAATATGATTTGGCCTACACGGTATGACAAAAATAACAAGCCACTGAAAAATACCATTGCTTGTGGTGCATTATCTGGTTTTGCAGGCTTTATCCATAAATCATTCAGGGTACACGATTATATGTTGGGAAGAAAGAACTGCCAAAGCTTCCTCAGATATTATTTCCATCTCAATGAGTCCGAACATCCTTCTTCCTCGGAATGGACAGATGCACTTAAATATCAATATGCCTTTATTGATGCTTCTACAAAAGAAATGATGTTGCCTATTATTCCGGATTTCAGAATTGAGTCCAAACAAATAGAAAATAACAGAGCCAGATTTTACCCTTATATCAATGAAGAGAATACGAAAGGGTTGATATTTCCTTCTATTGATTATCATAAGGATATTCTCCCATTAGAAAAGATAATGAATAAAAGAATAAAAGCAATTGTTGATATTTCTTATGACTACCTGAGAAAAAAGGATGACGAGGCTACTATACCCATTGTTAAAAAAAGAAATGAGCTGGTGTTCATAAAAAACTTTAAGATTAAGATATGGAAAATTCTGGGCTACACATTTATGAAAACAGTAGGTAACCGTTTTATCGCCCGAACTGTCTCCAATAAGTTGACCAATATTATGATTGAAGAATTATTCAAGTATAAATTATTAAAATAATACAGCCATGGAAACTAAGTACGGATTTACAAAAATGACAGCTAAAGAATTTGAAACTTATCTTTCAAAATTAAAGATTGCAAGAACAGTATTATCAGTTCAGCAACATCACACTTACATTCCTTCATATATTCATTTTAATGGAAGTAATCATTTTGAGCTGCAGAAAGGTATGAAAAATACTCATATCAATGCGAACGGATGGGCAGATATCGGACAACATATTTCCATATTTCCAGATGGTTTAGTGGTTACAGGAAGGAGCTTTGAAAAATCACCTGCCTGTATTTATGGTAACAATGCAAACAGTTTTTGCATCGAGAATGTCGGTAACTTTGACAAAGGAGGAGATGAGATGACTGTTCAGCAGAAAAATGCCATTATCGCAGTAACTGCCGCATTACTTAAAAAGTTCGGGTTAATTCCTAATACCAACACTATATTATACCATCATTGGTTCAACCTTTCAACAGGCGCCAGAAACAATGGTAGCAGTAATAATAAATCTTGTCCGGGAACTCATTTTTTTGGAGGTAATAAAGTAGAAGATTGTAAGAAATATTTCGTACCTCTAATTAATCAAGCACTAAAATCAAAAGACCATAATTCTACACAAGAAGTCATAAAATATGTTTCAGTTGCTACTGACACGCTTAACATCAGAACTGGGCCTTCTGCATCAGAAAATAAAGCCAAAGATAGGACTCCAGCCTTATATGGTAATGTCTTGAGAGTGTATGAAGAAAAAAACGGGTGGTACAAGATTTCATCTTCAGCTCAAAATTGGGTGGCCAGCCGATATACCAATCCTGTTAAAAGAGCTTTGGTTAAAGCGGATATACTCAATGTAAGATCAGGCACAGGAACAATATTTCCAAAAGTAGGAACGCTGTCTGAAGGCACAGAAGTCTTTATTTACAAGCAAGATAATGGCTGGTCAAAGATTAGTGTTGATGAAAAATGGGTTAAAGATTCTTTTTTGACATTGACGTCTTAATAGTCAAGTATTAAGTTAATCTAAAATTTATTATTTTTAAATATTTGAAAATAAGTTAGTTATTAAGATTTTGTTTATGAAAGATTTCTCACAATTGAATGCCCTAGAGGCAATTACCCTTTACAAATCTTTAGATCTTCAAGCTGAAGCCGAAGAAATTCTGGAGCATAATTCTGGATCTGATCTTGAAGCAATTGCCTGGCCCTGGAATAGGCCACCAAAGGCTTGGGAACATACATCTTATGCTTTTGGCTTTATCCCGGCCAATTCAACATCCGATAACTTACTTAAGATTTATGAAGCGAGAAGTATTAGTGCAGATCAATCCCTCAAAGATACCAAAATTAATATTTCATTAGATTATTTCCGCACTTACGAATATCCGGGCAAGGGGAAGCACCGGGTGTTATTTAAGTTCAATGCAAAGAATTATCTTAAAGATTCAGTAGAGCAGGATCTAAGCTTCAATCAGACATTTTCTATACAGGAAGGTCAAAATGCACCCATATCTGGATATCCCATTTTCATAGGTTTAAATACAGGCAGACAGCTAATGCAGTTCGATGTAGAAATTATCAATGTCTCCAATGATAACGATGATCAGCTTTTGGATACAATGGAAAAAGGTGTTGTAAAAAATGGTATTACATTGCTCGGCACACTTAACCCTGTTATTCCAATATTATCCGAATATGCGACAGGCATCACAAAGTTGATTGCAGGTCGTAACAGAAATAGGGAGATTACTTCTCCAAAGATTGGGCTTTATTTCGATGATATCGCATCACACCTCAAAATGGCAAGAGGCATTTATATTGCTTTACAAACTTCTGAGCCCGGAGTATTTGATTGGAATCAATGGCACTACAATCGCAGTTTTGGGACTATTCAGTCCATTGACGGGATATATAAAGAACCTCCTTACAATTATTTTGCATTCAGTATAAGTTAAGAGTAAGTAATATGTATGTTATATCAAACAAAAATGGAGTCAACTGTCTTTAGTTAACGCCATTTGGCTTTTTGGTGACCTTGACAAACGTATCTTCAAACACTTTTTTGATGATTTGGTTCGATTAAGTCAAATTAAACAAAAATTACAAAGCTCATTTTTATCAAATATTTTCTATTAGCTTATTATAATTTTATTGTAATGTATACTTAAGATGAAAAAATTATTCTCTATCGGAATAATAAGTCTTTAGTTAGCAATGTTTCTCTTCTAAAAGATAAAAAAATCAATATAAAAAAATCAACTCAATTTATAATTCAAGACAATTTCGCAATTTTGTTAAATGAAAACTTTTAGTGATTTATCAAGCTATAACAGATATCTTAATCTAGCTGAGCCTTTGCACCCATTGATGGACAGCAGGGTTTGCAGGCACGCAATCCCGAATTTTCCTCAATCGAGTCATGAGATACAGGTAAATCTCTTCAGAATTTCACTAAAGAAAAATTTCACCGGCGACATCAATTACGGTAATAATAAATACTATACAGAAAACGGATTGATGCTTTTCAGCGAACCGGGACAGGTTGTTTCCTGGGACAGCCTGACTTTCTGGGATGGTTATGCATTTGTCTTTCATCCTGATCTGATCAGACAAAATCCTGTGGCAGCTAAAATCAATCAGTATAAATATTTCAGTTACGAGATCAATGATGCCCTGTTTATGACTCAAGAGGAAGAAGAGACCGTTACCTGGCTTTTTACAAAAATGCATATGGAATTACTTAAAAATAAATCAAAAGCGAATATCAATATCATTTTGTCACTGTTAAATGCTGTTCTTTCATATGCCGATGTTTTTTATGAAAGACAATTTAAAGATAAAGCTACAAAGGCTGTTTCGGTCTCTTCAAGGTTAAAAAGCTTACTGCAAAACCATTATAAAGATTTATCTAAACCTGTTTCTAACTTTCCTACCGTCTCGTCTGTTGCCAAAGAGCTCAATATATCTTCAAATTACCTTACAGACCTTATCCGTGCAGAAACCGGGAAAAGTACGATCAGCTTCATTCGTGAATTTGTGATTGAGCAGGCAGAAATTTTATTGCTCCAGACAGATATGAATATCAGCGATGTGGCTTATCAGTTAGGGTTTACGAACGTTCCTTATTTCTCAAGATTTTTTAAAAAGGTCAAAGGTATTCCGCCAACGGAGATTAGAAATCAGAGAAAAGTATAATACATTCCCTGATTTGTGTTAAAAATCCAGAGTCTGTACAGGTAAATTTGAACAGACAAAAAAGTTATGTCTTAAAGATTACATCATTTAAAATTATTACTATGATTTTTACAACAGAAAAAATAAGCGAGAGCTACTGGAAAGTAACAATAGACAATCCTCCTGTAAATATTTTCGACCCTGAATTTTCGGTTCAATTAAGAGAATTAATGAGTGATTTGGAAGCTAATGAGAACTTAAAGGTAGTTGTATTTGAAAGTGCAAATCCGGATTTCTATGTAGCACACGCGGAATTGATCAATATTTTTGAATTCCCAAAAGGTACGGGAGAAACAGGATTATCTATTTCCTGGCCGGATGTTGCAAAGCGTCTTGAGCAGGCTCCGTTTGTAAGTATTGCCTCTATAAGAGGAAGGGCAAGAGGCCTGGGAAGCGAGTTTATTCAGGCTTTTGATATGCGTTTTGCAAGCAGGGAGAAAGCATTCTTTGCACAGCCGGAAATAGGAATCGGTTCTTTTCCCGGAGGTGGCGGATTAGAGAGATTACATCTTCTTACCGGTAAAGCCAGAGCTTTGGAAATTATCCTGAGTGGCGATGATTATGATGCGGCAACTGCAGCCAGTTACGGTTGGATCAACAGGGCTTTTCCTGATAATGAATTGGATGGATTTGTCGAAAATCTGGCGAAAAGGATTGCTTCATTCGATAAGAAAATTATTGCAGCCATAAAATCTATTATGAACGAAAGGGTAGTCATTCCGAAAAATGAACACATAATGGAAACCCAAACCAAATTTTTTGCTTCCCTTACAGAACCTGAAGCCAGAGGAAGGATCAAAACTTTGCTGGATCAGGGGTTACAGACATATGGTGATGTAGAATTAAACTTAGGTAAATATTTGTAATAAAATGAAAGCAATCATATTAAAAGCTCCCGGAGGCGTTGATCAATTGGAGTATACAGAGCTTCCTGTTCCTGAGATCGGTTCAGATGAAGTTTTGATAAAGGTAAAAGCTGTCAGCATCAATCCTGTAGATACAAAAACCAGAAAAGGGGAAGGAATGTATGGCCTGATGAAAAAAGATGGTCCTCTTGTTTTAGGATGGGATATTTCGGGTATTGTTGAGAAAAGCAACAGTCCGGATTTTAAGGCTGGAGATGAGGTTTTTGGAATGATCAATTTCCCCGGAAATGGTAATGCATACGCAGAATATGTTGCTGCTCCCGCCTCTCAACTGGCTATCAAACCTCAAAACATTTCCTTCGAAGAAGCTGCAGTGTCAACTTTAGCTGCATTAACTTCTTGGCAGGCGCTGGTTGTTAACGGGAAAGTTCAGAACGGGCAAAATGTATTGATTCATGCCGCTTCCGGAGGAGTTGGTCATTTTGCGGTACAGCTTGCAAAACATTTGGGAGCGACAGTTACCGGAACGGCATCTGAAAAAAACAGAGATTTCGTCTTGAGTTTGGGAGTAGATCATTATATCGATTATCATACTTATAACTGGTCTGAGCATAAACCTGAATATGATTTTGTTTTGGATACCATCGGCGGAAATAATATCAATAATTCTATTGAGGTTACTAAACCAGGTGGTACTATCATAAGTATCCCTACCGGTCTGAATGAAGAAATAACGGAAAAAGCTAAATCAAAAGGCATCAATGGCTATTTCATATTGGTAAGATCAAACGGTGAACATATGAAGGAAATTGCGTCTCTTTTGGAAAGCGGGGCTATTAAACCGCATATCTCTAAAATATTTTCTTTTGATGGGATAAACGAAGCACACCTTCAATTAGAATCGGGCAGGACGGTTGGTAAAGTGGTTGTAGTTTAAAAAATTATATCTTTATAAAATGGCGCTAACTGTCTTCAGTTGGCGCTATTTGACATTTTTGACCTTCAGAGGGTTTTGCTCAAATATTAGAGGATATAGATAACATTTTGAAGGTGTTAAATAGTATTTAAGTCATATTTCGTTATGTTAATTTCTATTTAAATTTTGGAATTCTTTCAAAAAGAACTTATTAATTAATAGTCGTTTTTAACTTCAAATAATGATGTCTTATCTTAAATAATTTATTGTTAACAATATCAAATGATTTAGTAAATGTATAGTTTTTGCTTTTACAAAAGATTATGACAAAACTTTATCTATTTGCAAGTATTTTTTCTTTTCTAATTGTTTGGTCTCAACAAAAAGATTCCATCAATTTAATTTCCGAAGTCCATATTGATGCTTACAAAAAACCAAGTGATTTTATTTCTTCTACAAAATCGGTTGGAATTGTATCCAGAGATTTACTTCAGCAGAATGTACCCGAAAGATTATTGGAATCTGTAAATCAAATAGCAGGGGCAAGAATGGAAGAACGATCTCCGGGGAGTTATAGGCTATCACTGAGAGGAAGTACATTGCGCTCGCCATTTGGTGTCAGGAATGTTAAAGTTTATTTAGACGATTTTATATTATCCGATGCATCTGGAAATACTTATTTCAATGTAATTTCACCACAGTTGATGGATAGGATAGAATTATTTAAAGGACCGGAAAGTGGCGATTATGGATCGGTAACAGGAGGTACTGTTATTTTAAAAACAATAGATTATGATGAATTGAAAGCTAATCTTTCCATAGGAAGTTATGGAACTTTTAACGAGAGTTTTAATTTTTCAAAAACTTTTGGGAAGCATTTTTTTCAAATCTTTCAAAACTATTATCAGACTGATTCCTATCGTGAACAGTCTCGGATGATACGCCAGCAGTTTTTCATCAAAGACAACTTCCAATATTCAGAAAAAGGTTTGTTTAAAGCAATGTTGCTGTATTCCGATTTGGATTATCAAACACCTGGAGGATTGACATTGGAACAGGTGAAACAAAATCCAAAGCAGGCAAGACCAGCTACTGTAACGACTCCCGGAGCTCTAGAACAGGATGCTGGGATTCGTAATAAAATGATATTGGCAGGATTATCCAGTGATTTTAAATTTACTCGCGATTTTTCACATTTCATAATGGTTCAGGGGTCTTATGTTGATTTTGAAAACCCATTTATTACAAATTATGAAAATCGCTCTGAAAGTAATTTCGCCCTCAGAACTCATTTTAATTATTCGAAAATATGGAATAAGATATCATTGTCTTATCGTTTAGGTTTTGAAGGAGGTGTGAATGATATTAATATCAGAAATTACGATAACAACAGTAGAGTCAAGGGTAGTCCTCAAAATTTTGACAAGATTAAGAATACGTCAGGATTTTATTTTTTATCCCAAAGCTTAACTATTGCAGAAAAATTATTTACAGATATTTCTATTAGTCTTAATTCAAATTCATTTGATTATTCTAGATATTATCCAATAGATGAAAAAGGTTCAGCCGGTTTTAAAAACCAATGGCTTCCTAATTTTGGTGTCAATTATTTATTGGGAGATGGATTTTCTGTTCGTGCTAAATTGGGTAAAGGAAATTCTGCTCCCACCAATGAAGAAATCCGTGCTTCCAATCAAGAGTTTAATAATACTTTGAGTCCGGAATATGGATGGAATAAAGAAGCTGGAATTAGAAAACAATGGCGTAATATCTTGTTTGTAGAAGCTTCTTATTTTGATTTTCGGATGAAAGATGCTATAGTGCGACGACAAAATGATGCAGGTCAGGAGTACTTTGTAAATGCTGGTGAAACAGTCCAGAAAGGTCTGGAATTACTCATAGAATCTAAACCTTTTGATTTAGAAAACAATTGGTTTAATCAATTTAAGTTTCGATTGTCAGGAAGTTTCTTTGATTTTAAATTTAAAGATTATCGCCAGAACAATATCGATTATTCAGGGAATGATTTAACTGGCGTTCCTCAAAAAACCATCAATACACTATTTGATTTTATTTTTTTCAAAACTTTAAAAATAGATTATTCCCATTTCTACACTTCCAAAATCCCTCTTAATGATGCCAACAATGTATGGTCAGAATCAACCTTAGTTGGAAATATTCAGTTTAGCGTTCCTTTAAAAGTAGATCAATCGACTTATAATTTTTTCTTACAGATACAGAATCTTTACAATACAGATTATGCTTTAGGATTTGATATCAATGCATTTGGAGGACGTTATTATAACCCTGCAGCCAAAAGGAATTTTATCTTGGGCGTACAGATGAATTTTTAAATTATAATACAAGCTTATTAAGCATTTGTAATATCAATTTATTTTTAGAGGAATGGTTTTTGTAAAATTTAAGCCTACATCAAATCATTATAAATAAAACTTATGAAAAATTACCTATTACCCATTACAGCGCTTTTGTTTTTCAGTTGCAAGCAGAATGACAATAAAACAAATCGGCAAGAATCAGTAGAAGCAATAACCCAGACTGATACCTTAAAATTGCCTGCACCCGATGAAAAAGGTGCTAAGAATAAATTCAGTAATGTCATCGGATGGCCAAAAGATAAAACTCCAGTTGCGCCGGAAGGTTTTACAGTTACTCGATTTGCTGATGGAATTAAGAGCCCTCGAAATATGATCCAAGCTGAGAATGGAGATATATTTGTTGTCCTTTCCAATTCAGAGCGTTCAGCAGCGGATAAAATCAAGAATGATATCAGTGGCAAGAGTAAAGCCGAAGTAGGAGGTAATTCCGCTAACAAAATTTTAATTTATCGTGATGCCAACAAAGATGGAATTCCAGAGTCATCATCTGTCTTTTTAGACAATCTTAATCAACCTTATGGAATGTTGATTATAAAAGATCAGTTTTACGTTGCTAATACGGATGGTCTTTGGGTTTTTCCATATAAATTGGGAGATACTAAAATCACAAAACCTGGAAAGAAAATTGTCAATCTTCCTGCAGGAGGTTATAACAATCACTGGACAAGAAATCTGATCAGCAATAAAGATCAATCCAAGATTTATATTTCGGTTGGTTCAGGAAGTAATGTTGGAGAAAATGGAATGGAAAATGAAGTGCGAAGAGCCAATATTCTGGAAGTTAATCCGGATGGAAGCGGAGAGAAAATCTTTGCGGCAGGTTTAAGAAATCCGGTTGGTATGAGCTGGAATCCTGTAACCGGACAATTGTGGACTGTGGTAAATGAGAGGGATGAACTTGGTGACGAGTTGGTTCCTGATTATCTGACGAATGTGAAGCGTGATGCATTCTATGGTTGGCCTTATGCGTATTTTGGAAAGAATGAAGATCCAAGAAGAAAAGGAGAAAAGCCTGATCTGGTAGCAAAGACAATCGTTCCTGATGTTCCGCTCGGTAGCCATACAGCATCTTTGGGACTAACTTTTTATACAGGAAGTCAGTTTCCAGAATCATATAAAAACGGAGCATTCATCGGACAGCATGGTTCTTGGAATCGTTCATCATTAGTCGGTTATCAAGTTGCTTATGTTCCTTTCAAAAATGGTAAAGCGTCCGGAGCCTACCAGCCATTTTTAACAGGATTTATTGCAAATGAGGTTAAAGGTGATGTTTATGGAAGACCAGTAGGAGTACTTCAGATTGCCGATGGTTCTTTGCTTGTAGCTGATGATGTAAGTGGTGTTGTCTGGCGTGTATCTTACAATAAGAAATAAATAAAAGCAACGTTGATATCGGAAATTATAATGGCATCGATACCGATAAATTTGACAAATTTGGTTTGAAAATAGAAAAGAGCATAAAATAAATGCCCCCATTATTAGTTAATTGTTATACTATTTTTGAATGCAAACTGTATGACAGTAAGTTATTTTGAAAGGTTTTTGATAATTGCTCTGTCATTATATCTTCTATAGAATCAGCTTCCAAGTGTCTGTTTAGCATCTTTTGTTTTGCTGAGATAAGCTATAATTTTCCTTCTTTGCAATATTTGATAGGATCAGTCTCAGGGATTAGAAATAATATGCTAAGAGAAAATCATGGAATATTTATTGCACAATTGAAGAAGTGTCTCTAACCTCTTGTTTAATTAAAAATCATCATTATGCGAGCAATTTGGAACGGCGCCATAGGATTTGGGCTAGTTAATATTCCCATCAAATTATATTCTGCAACGGATTCAAGCACGCTTGATCTGGATATGCTTGACAGTAAGGATTTAAGTAATATCAGATTTAAACGTGTCAATGAGAAAACAGGAAAAGAAGTAGTTTGGGAAAATATCGTAAAAGGTTATAAGATTGAGGATAAATACATCGTACTGAATGATGAAGATTTTGAAGCTGCAAGTCCTGAGAAATCTAAAGTCCTGAGTATCTCTCAATTTGTAAAAGAAGCAGAGATTGATCCTGCACTCTTTGAAACACCCTATTTTCTAGAACCTCAGAAGAATGGAGAAGGTGCTTATAAATTATTACTAAAGGCTTTAACCAAAACTAAAATGGCAGGCATTGGTTCGTTTGTATTAAGAGAACGGGAGATTCTCTGTCTCATTCGTCCTTATGAAGATAAGATATTGATGGTCAACAGAATGCGTTATCCTGAAGAGATGCGGGATTTCGGAGATCTGAAGATTCCTTCCGGCAGTGCTCCAAAACCTGCTGAATTGAAAATGGCGGAACAATTAATCAAATCCTTGGCAACGACTTTTGAACCTGCAAAATATAAAGATACCTATAACGCAGACCTTTTGAAGATCATCAAACAAAAAGCAAAAGGTAAAAAAATAAAAATAGCTGCAGTTAAAGAACCTGAAGGTAAAGCAACCGACCTTATGGCAATGCTTAAGGCAAGTCTGGAAAAAGGAAAGAAGAAAGCAGGATAATTTTAAAAAATTAAAAATGGCTTTAGAAGATTATAATAAAAAACGAAATTTCAAAGAAACTTCTGAACCGGAAGGCAAAGAAAAAGCGAGCGGAAAGATGTTGAAGTTTGTTATTCAAAGGCATGCTGCCTCAAGGCTTCATTATGATTTTCGTCTTGAGATGGAAGGCGTTTTAAAAAGCTGGGCAGTTCCAAAAGGTCCGTCGCTAAATCCTTCTGACAAACGATTGGCAATGATGGTGGAAGATCATCCATATTCCTACAGAACATTTGAAGGCTCTATTCCAAAAGGAAATTATGGTGCCGGTGAAGTCGAGATCTGGGATGAGGGAACTTATGAGCCCATCGAAAAAGTGAAAGGTAAGACTGACGATTTGGTAATGCGAGCGGAACTTCATAAACAGTCCTTGAAATTTATTCTTCACGGTAAAAAACTAAAGGGAGAATTCGCATTGGTGAAAATTAAAAATTCTAAAGACGAAAATGCTTGGTTGCTTATCAAACATAAAGATAAATTCGCTGTAGATGAAGATTATAATGCCGAAGACCATACTTTAAAAACATCCAAAGTAACCGCTTATCTCGAAGAGAATGAGAGTAAAAAAAAAATACTTCCACCGAAAGTCTGAAGCATTATAAAAACTATGCCCCCACACTTTCCGGCGAAAAAAAGCTGTCAGAATTTATCAAGCCTATGCTCTGCAAGGTCTCTGATAAAGCATTTGATGACAAAGATTGGGCATTCGAGATCAAATGGGATGGTTATCGTGCCATTGCAGATCTGAGTAAAGATGAACTCCGATTATATTCTCGAAATGGTATCGATTTTTCTCAGAAATTTAAAAAAATAACCAATTCACTTAATTTACAGGAACATCCAATGATTCTTGATGGAGAAATTGTTGCTTACGATGACAAAGGAAAGCCTAATTTCCAATGGCTCCAAAGAATTGGTGATGATCCGAATCTTGCATTGACCTTTCAAGTTTTTGATCTGTTATGGCTGAATGGTCATTCTACAAAAAATTTATCCTACCTGCAGAGAAAAGAACTATTGAAAGATGCTTTGATAGAAAATGAAATTATCAAATACAGTGATCATATTTTAGAAAAAGGCAAAGATTTTTTTCAAGCAGCGAAAGATATGGGATTGGAGGGAATCGTTGCAAAAAAAAACGACAGTCTTTACAAAGAAAATCTCCGAAGTTCCGAATGGTTGAAAATCAAAATCCATA
>QFQW01000078.1 GCA_003248755.1 Chryseobacterium sp.
ATAAAGGTCTTATCTATAAAGGTTCAAGAATCGTTAACTGGGATCCTGAAGCGAAAACCAATATTTCTGACGAAGAAGTAATTTTTAAAGAACAAAACGGAAAACTATATTTCCTTAGATATAAAATAGAAGGAACAGAAGAATTCCTTTCTGTAGCAACAACACGGCCAGAAACTATTTTTGGTGATGTGGCAGTTTGTATCAATCCAAATGACGAGAGATATGCTCATTTGAAAGGCAAAAACGTGATTGTTCCGATTGTAAATAGAGTAATTCCAATTATTGAAGACGATTATGTGGACATCGAGTTCGGAACAGGTGCATTGAAAATTACGCCTGCTCACGATGTTAATGACTATGAAATCGGTCAAAAACATAACCTTCCAATCATTGATTCTCTTGATGATGACGCTGTCCTTAATGAGCACGGAATGCATTATCAAGGAATGGGAAGATTCACGGTAAGAAAAGAAATTGCTAAGGAATTAGAGAAAAATGACCTTCTTCTGAAAGCGGAAGATTATGTTAATAAAGTTGGAACTTCGGAAAGAACAGGTGCAGTTATCGAACCAAAAGTTTCTGTTCAATGGTTCCTGAAGATGTCAGAAATTGCAAAACCGGCTTTGGATGTTGTGATGGATGATGAGATTAAATTCTATCCGGAAAAATTCAAAAATACCTACAAACATTGGATGGAAAACATCCGCGACTGGAATATTTCTCGTCAGCTTTGGTGGGGACAGCAGATTCCTGCTTATTATTATGGTGAAGGTGAAGATGATTTTGTAGTTGCAGAGAATATAAATGATGCATTGGAATTAGCAAGACAAAAAGCCAACAACCAACAACTGACAACTGACAACCTAAAACAAGACCAAGATGCTCTTGACACTTGGTTCTCATCTTGGTTATGGCCAATGTCGGTTTTTGACGGTTTGAATAATCCGGAAAATAAAGACATTAATTATTATTATCCAACTTCGGATTTGGTAACAGGTCCTGATATTATCTTCTTCTGGGTTGCCAGAATGATTATGGCCGGATTGGAATTTAGAGGAAAAGTTCCTTTCAAAAATGTTTATTTCACAGGAATTGTACGAGATAAGCAAAGACGAAAAATGTCTAAACAATTAGGGAATTCTCCAGATCCAATCGATTTAATTGAAAAATACGGTGCAGATGGCGTTCGTGTAGGAAGTTTGTTAAGCGCACCAGCAGGAAATGATTTGTTGTTTGATGAGGATTTGATGTTGCAAGGAAGAAATTTCGCTACAAAAATCTGGAACGCTTTCCGATTGATTGATATGTGGAATCATGAAGATAAGCCTCTTAATGATTCCGACAAACAATCTATCGAATGGTTTGGCAACAAATTAAATAGAACGATTGTTGAGATTAATGACCAATTCGAAAAATTCAGAATTTCTGATGCCTTGCATTTGATTTATAAATTGATCTGGGACGATTTCTGCGGATGGTATCTGGAAGCGATCAAACCAAATTTCGGAGAAGGGATTTCTAAAGAGGTTTATACCAAAACGATTGAGTTCTTTGAAGAATTGATGAAGTTGCTACATCCATTTATGCCATTCTTGACGGAGGAATTATGGCAGGCAATTTCTGAAAGAAGTACAAGTGAAGCTTTGGTAATTGCTCAGCAGAAAAAAGCAGATTCGTTCAGTGAAGATATTATCAAAAATTTCGAAACTTCAGAAGAATTGATTTCAGGAGTTAGAAATTATCGTCAGACAAAGGGAATCTCACCAAGAGAAGCTGTTGAAATTTTTACTAATGCTACAGAATTTTCTAATGAAGCAGTTGTAAGAAAATTGGCGAATGTTTCTGAAATCCATTTTGGAACAAAGACAGATAAACCTAGTTTTACATTCTTGGTTGGAGCAACAGAAGTTTCAATTCCTTTAAGTGAAAATTTAGATTTAGCCGAAGAAAAAGCAAAAACCGAAGAAGAATTGAAATACCTGAAAGGCTTCTTGATTTCTGTTGATAAAAAGCTTTCCAACGAAAAATTTGTGGCGAACGCAAAACCAGAGATTGTAGAAGTTGAGCGTAAAAAACAAAAAGATGCTCAAGATAAGATTGCTTTGCTGGAAGAAAAACTGAAAAGTTTGTAATGACTCATATAGAAAATATAAAAAAATTATTCTCCAAAAACTTCGTAGAAAATCCGTTATTGGAAACCTACGAAGTCGGGGAAATTCATATTTCATCAGGACAGATTGTAGCCAGTGATGCTTTGATCATGCCTGATAAATCCGCATTCGACCAAGAGTTTCCGAAAGGTGATTTTACGGTTTTGATTCATAAAGAAAGAGAATCCAATTGTGTGGCTTACGCAGAAATTGTTTTCGATAAAAATCAATTGGCTGAGAACTGGACTTTGGCTTTGTGTGATGACCAAAATCTGAAAGATTTGAAAGAAGGTGAAATCTTCGGTTATCCCGTGGAATCCGGAATGGGAAGTTTCATGGACAAAGATGCTCAAGACGCTTTGAATCATCTTGAACAAGAGCTTTTCCATAAAAAAGGAGCAGATTTTATGGGAATCTATGAAGAGTTTTTCCATTCTCATTTCTTTGATGAAAAAGGTGCGATCGACCAATTCGCAGTTCTGAAACCTTACGATAATAAAAAGGAAAATATCATCGCTTTCGAAACAGGATATGGTGAGGGTTTTTATGCAACATATATTGGTTATTCCAAAGATAATCAAGTTGTTAAATTAATTTCTGAGTTTATAGAAATCGGAATGGATTAAATTGTTACATTAGCAGAAATGAAATTATAAACCATTATTTCATTTAACTTTTAAACAATTAATATTTTCAATGAAGCTAAGTAATATAAAACCTCAGATTGTAGTTGTAGGAAGCTCATCAATCGATTTGGTTTTGAAAACTTCTAAAATACCAACTGCAAATAATACCGTTTTAGCCGATAGCCTGAAAAGCTTTCTTGGGGGAAAAGGTGCAAACCAAGCAATTGCAACATCACGCTTGGGTGCTTATACCTCTTTTATAAGTAGAGTAGGAATGGACCCTTACGGACAGCAGGTTCTTAGAAATCTGGATGATGAAGACGTGAATGTGGCTTATGTTGTAGAAGACGAAGATGAAGATACAGGAACAGCTTATGTAACGGCTTCTGATGAAGGAAATGCTATCACTGTCGTTCCTGCTGCTAATTATAATCTGTCTCCAATTGATATTAATGAAGCTGAAAAATATCTTTTAACAGCAGATCTGATTCTGACTCAACTGGAGATTCCTTTAAAAACTGTTGAATATCTTTTCAAAAAAGCAAAAAGCCTTGGTAAGAAAATTGGAATTTATGCTGCGCCTGCAAGCCGATTATCAGACGAAATTATAGATTACGCCAGTTTCATCGTTGCAAAAAGTACAGACTTGGAAACCATTTTCGGAGAAGGAAATCACGAAGAAATCATCAAACATCTTCCGAATAAACTATTTGTGAGAGACGGCGCCAACAGTACCAGTTATTTTGATGGATCCGAGATGAAATATTTCCGAAAAGACCCAAAAAGTCAATCGCATAATATGGGATTGGGAGATGCTTTTACATCAGGATTTTCCATTGCTTTGCTTCACGGGAATTCTATCGAAGATTGTGTTCAGTTTGGTAATGAAGTAGCACTTAAAGCAGCTGATTACAGAGGTTCTCAGAAAGGTTTGCCTTATCTCAGAGATTTTCAGAATTAATATTTTAAGCATATCGAAATATCAATTCCAACGGATTGAATTTTTTACTTTTATAGAATGATTCCATTAAAATCATTTTTAATGCAAAGTATTAATATCACAACCGAGGATAATTACAGTTTGTCTGTTCATATTTTTGAACCTCAAAATCCTAACAGAAAAATTTTATTGATAAACTCTGCGACGGGTGTCAAACAGCAGATTTATTTCTCATTTGCGCAGTTTTTTTCTGAGTGGGGTTTTACGGTGATTACTTATGATTATCGAGGGATCGGACTTTCAAAACCCGATAAAATGAAAGGTTTTCAAGCGTCGATGAGGATTTGGGGCACGAGAGATTACAAAGCTGTGACTAATTATGTAAAATCCCACTTTAAAGATTATCAGAAATTCTGTTTGGGACATTCGGTTGGTGCTTTGATTTTAGGAATGAACCAGGATTCTGAGATGTTTGAGGAATTTGTATTTGTCGGAACTCAAAATGCTTTTGTGGGAAATTTAAAATTCAAAACAAAGATTGAAGCTTATCTTGGCTTCGGAATTGCACAGCCTTTGTCGACCAAATTATTAGGTTATTTTCCTGCCGATTGGTTTGGCTTAGGCGAAAGTTTACCTTCGGGAAGTGCATTTGATTGGAGAACTTTGATTCTCAATAAAAAATCAACAAATAAGCTTTTGGAAAAATCAGAGGATTTTTCTAAGAAGTTGACTCAGAAAGTTTTTGTAGTAAGGGCAGAAGATGATGCTTGGCTTACCGAGAAAGGTGTGAAATCACTTTTACAAGACACTTATCCAAATCTGAAACCGACTTACAGATTAATCAAAACATCGGAGTCAGAAAAAAATGAAATAGGACATATTAATTTTTTCAGAAGCTATAACAAAAAGCTCTGGAACATTATTTTAAAAGAATTGAATCAATGGAATTGATTAACAAAACAATAGAATTAGTAAAACAAAAATTAGAAGGAACAGAATCCGGTCACGATTGGTTTCATATCGAGCGTGTTTGGAAACTGAGTTTGAAAATTCAGAAAAAAGAAGGCGGTGACAAATTAATCATCGAATTGGCAGCCTTACTACACGACATCGCTGACCCAAAATTCCATGACGGGGACGAAACTCTCGCTTCTAAAATTGTCCACGACTTTCTTACGGAACAAAATGTTGATTCTGACACCATTCAAAAAGTTATTTTCATCATAGAAAATATGTCCTTCAAAAACCGAAACGATGCACCCGCGAATCTGCCTCTGGAACTGAAAATCGTGCAGGATGCAGATAGATTGGATGCCATCGGAGCGATAGGAATTGCAAGGACTTTCAATTTTGGAGGATACAAAAATAACTTAATGTATCATCCTGATATCGAACCAAAACTCAATCAGACAAAGGAAGAATACAAAAAATCCAACGGAACTACGATTAATCATTTCTATGAAAAACTGTTGCTTCTCAAAGATTTGCTTAATACAAAAACGGCCAAGGAAATCGCAGAACACAGACATCAGTTTATGCTTCAGTTCCTCGATGAATTCTATAAAGAATGGAATGTCACGTTTTAATTGACGAGAAACTATTATCTTTGTTTCAATGATAATCATTCTAATCCTCATTTTTCTCATAATTGCTCTTTTTCTTTCCGGTTTCCGGTCAGGGAAATGGAGTCTGTGGAACAAAGCCGTTCGGACGATTATTACCATTTCTGCAGCTGCCTATTTTACGTTTTGGTTTGTGGAGAGGAGCGTGTCTCAGTTTTTGGAAAACTCTTTGGCTGTGCAGGTTATCAACTATTTGCCCCAGCCGATTGACTTTTATATCATCAGGATTCAGGATGGAGAAAAAGAAACTAAATATCTTTCCAAACACGTTGGTCAAATCCGACCGGAATATTTCCGGATAGAATATCTCAATATGCAAAAATCCAACGAGTTTTGGGTTGTCGGATACATTGGAAAAAACAAGCTGGTCTATTTCTCGCAGGTTGCAGTTCCTAATAAAAATGAGGATAAAATCATCGAGGTCAAAAATTACATCAACCACAGTCTCAAGCTATCGGCTGTTGCAACGGAAAAAATCGGTGAGCTAAAGTACGATAACATCAAGTTCAGTATTTGGGTAACATTGGATTTACTGCTTATTTTTCTCAATGCCGTTTTACTTTTCCGAGGTAGCAATAAAAATTAATATAATATTTTGGGCGCCTTTATCCGCCCTCCGTTCCCGCTTTTTTCTTTTTTGAGAAAAAAAAAAGAGCTCCACTCAGGTCGGGGCGCGGGCAATTCTCTGCTTTCAAAATTACATTTCATTATTTATAAAATTTACTACAAAAATTTATAAATAATATAAAAATAAATGTGGGGGTTTGTTTTCAACTTTGTACATTTAGGCTCACAAAAATTGGTATAATTACTGCAACCCCATATTTAATAAAATCAAAGAAAATGGATTTGACAAAACATATTGATTCTGCACACAAATCTTTTCAAGATTGGAGACGGATTCCTTTTGAAGAAAGACAAAAATTACTTTTGAAGCTGGCAGATGTTCTGGATAAAAACAAAGAAGCTTATGCAAAAATCATAACCACAGAAATGCACAAACCGATTTCTCAATCGATTGCGGAGATAGAAAAAAGTGCAGGAATGATTCGATTTTATGCCAATGCAGAAAATGTACTGAAACCCGAAGAAATCAAAACAGAATTCAATGTCAGCGAAGTGCATTACGATGCAATGGGAATTATTCTCGGGGTAATGCCTTGGAACTTTCCTTTTTGGCAGGTTTTGAGATTTGCAGTTCCGGCGATTCTTGCAGGAAATGTTATTTTGCTGAAACACGCATCCATCTGTTTCGGAAGTGGTGATGAAATTGAAAAAGCTTTTGCAGAAGCCGGTTTCCAAAAATATATCTTCCAAAATCTAAGAATCGGACATAACGAAATCCAAGAAATTCTTGAAAATCCTTTGGTGCGAGGCGTAAGCTTGACAGGAAGTGAAAAAGCAGGCGGAACTGTTGCTGCTTTGGCAGGTAAGAATATCAAAAAATCAGTTCTGGAATTAGGCGGAAGTGATGCATTTATTGTTTTAGAGGATTCTGATTACGAGAAAGCGGCAATTGACGGACCTGCGGGAAAGCTTCAAAATACAGGTCAGGTTTGTAATGCGGCCAAGCGTTTCATTGTTCACAAAGATATTGAGAAAGAATTTGTGCCAAAATTTGTGGAAGAATACAATTCTTACCAGCCGGCTGACCCTTTTAAAAAAGAAACCAAACTAGGGAAAATGGCAAGACCTGATTTGGCTGATGAATTGGAAAGTCAATATAAAAAAGCTTTGAAAAATGGGGCAGAAGTCGTTTTAGCTTTGGAGCGTATTTCTGAAAATGAATTTCGTCCGGGAATTATTCGGGTAAAAGAAGGTAATCCGATTCTGCAGGAAGAACTATTTGGTCCTTTGGCTATTCTGATGATTGGAAAAGATGATGAAGAAATCCTGAAATTAGCTAACGATATTCCTTTTGGGTTAGGAAATGCAATTTGGACGAAAGATAAAAAACGCGCTCAGTTTTTCATAGATAATCTGGAGTCGGGAACCGTTTCTATTAATAAATCGACAAGTTCTGATGCAAGACTTCCTTTTGGCGGAGCAAAATCTTCCGGCTACGGCGTTGAGTTGTCTTTGTTGGCAATTAAAGAGTTTACGCAGGTGAAAACTGTAGTTGGGAATATTTAGAACAATGATTTATTTGAAAATTTCTAGCGGATTGAACTGATTTGGCAGATTATTTCTATTTATTAATTTGCTAAATCTGTAGAATTTGTGAGATTATAAACCCTTTCAGAATTTAAACTCTGAAAGGGTTTCTTATATTTTTATTGACAAATCGTGTTTGGTAGAACAATCCCATAGCCCCGATAGTAGCGGCATCCTTTTTTGTTTTCTTCTACTAATTTTATTTTAATGACAAACGTTCTGAAAACAAAAAAGATATAGCGGATAGCGGGATTAGCTCCTGATAAAATTAATTCAGATTGGCTGAAAGTTGATTTTTAACATTAGCTAAAGAATCTGCTTTGGCTTTTTTCTCCTGTTCAATCTGCTGAAGAACGATGTCTCTGTTTTCCTGTTCTTTCATAATTTCGGCAAGCTGAGGTTCGATGATTTTGTTCATTTCATCTTCAGATATATTGTTAGCTTCCGGAGAGTCCAGGAGTTTTTTCCAAGGTCGTCTTTTTCCCCAAGGATAATCGCCGTAAACAATTAGTGGTGTTCCTTTGGCTCTGGTAGTCGCTCCTCCTTTGTTCAGAATCCATATATCTACCCAAGAATACATCCATTTGGCATCCTCTTCCAACATTCTGAGGCAAGAGTGCGAAGCCGGATAACCGGGCATTGCGTATTGATGCCAGCCGATGCCGTCAAAATTGGCAACATTCACATTCCAGCGTAGTTTCCACTCGTCGCTTACGGTTGAGATGGCTACTTCTTTTTTCCAGTTGGCAAACATCAACCCTCTTTTTGTTGGCGTTGCTTTTTTACCCATACTTGTTGGTCCCCATTTGATGAGGTTTCCGTTTTCATAAACGCCAAAAGCCTGAATCGGATAAGAGAAGAAAACGAATTTTCTCACATTTTCAAGACTTGTAACGTGTCCCGGAAATGGCGAATATATCAAAAAATCGTCCTCGATTTTTGCAGGAACAACCAATGTGTCTGCAGCGCCAATATTGGCTCTGTCAAGGCGATTAAGAGCAAGAATTGTATAGAGTGCCTTTCCGGTGAATTCTTTCTTGTTTTTTTGTGAAACCGAATCGGTGTTTTTATAAACCCAAGGATAGAACCCAAAGTCTTTTCTCGGGATAACAACATCCGGAACTTTTGGTTTTTCTTCTTTCACCGAGTCTTCTTCTTTTTTGTCATCGGGAGTCAAAATATCCGTAATCGGATTGTCATTTTTATCTGAGGAAGGAACAGATTCTTCCTTCTTACATTGAATCAGAAACAGCGAAATGATGATGAATAAACGAAATGTGTTTTTAATTAATTTGATGTTCATAGTTTTTCTTTCTGCGTCTATAAGTTACAAAAAGAATACCAACTGATAATTGAAAATTATAAAATAATGAATTATGAATTTTTATTAATGATGTCTTGAATGATTTGTTTGGCGTGGATTCTTGAGTTTTCTATAAACCAAAGATGTGTGTCTTTTCCGCCGCAGACAACGCCTGCAAGATATATTCCGTCAACATTGGTTTCCATTGTTTCGGGATTGTAATGTGGATTTTGGCATTCCCCTTTCAAATCGATTCCGATGTTTTTCAGGAATTCAAAATCCGGAAGATAACCTGTCATTGCGAGAACAAAATCATTTTCGATTTCCTGGATTTCTCCTTTTTCAGTTTTAAAAACAACTGAATACGGTTTCACTTCCAAAAGTTCTGCTCCGAAAAAAGCTTTGATGCTTCCTTCTTTGATTCGGTTTTCGATGTCTGGTCTTACCCAATATTTTACCCTTTTAGAAATCTCATTGTTACGGATAATCATTGTGACATTTCCACCTTTCCTATAGATTTCCAAAGCGGCGTCAACCGAAGAATTGCTGGAACCAACAACTACAACATTTTGAAAAGCGTAAGGGTAGGGTTCTGTATAGTAATGTCGTACTTTCGGTAATTCTTCTCCTTTGATATTCATCAAATTTGGAATGTCATAAAAACCGGTAGCAATGACAACATTTTTAGCAAAATAAACCTGCTTGCTGGTTTCTACTTGAAAAAAGGTAGATTTCTGAATTTTGATAACCTTTTCATAAGGCCTTATATTGATTTCTTTTTGCCGTGCAATTCCTTGATAATATTCAAGAGCGTCTTGTCGTCCAGGTTTTGGCTTGGTTGTGATGAATGGAATTTCGTCAATTTCCAGTCGGTCAGCCGTCGAGAAAAATGTCATATATAAGGGATAATTGTAAAGACTGTTTACAACCGTTCCTTTTTCGATGACAATATATTTCAGGTTGTTTTTTTTAGCTTCCAAAGCACAAGCTAACCCAATTGGACCACCGCCAACAATAAGAACATCATATAATTCCATCACACAAATTTACGAAGAAAAATGGCTAAAAATCGATATCCTCCCAGTTTTCGAACTTAGAAACATTCTGTAATAATCTTCGGTTTTCATTTTTCAGCTCTTCCAGTTGATTCAGAAGCTTATGAATAATTTCGATTCCCGGCAGGTTGACATCCAAGTCGTAGTGCCAATTTGCAAAACGCTCAAGATGAGGCAATTCTTCGTAGATAATATATCGGATACTGTTTTCTGTTTCAGGATGCAGTAATTCTGAATCAATCAACTGGTCAAGAAAAGTATAATCTATTTTATATAATCGGATGATTTCTTCTATGGAGATTCTTTCGTTCATTGCTATGAATTTTTGAGTTGTTGAAACAATTCTTTCTGTTTTTCTGTAAGATTGGTCGGGATTTTTACATTGTAAGTCACATATAAATCACCGAATTCACCTTCTTTTTTGTAAACCGGAAAACCTTTTCCTTTCAGTCTTACGGTTGTCCCGTTTTGTGTTTCTGGTTTTACTTTCAGATTCACGGAGCTGTCAAGCGTCCGGATATTGACATCGCCACCTAAAACAGCCGTATAAAGGTCAATGTCAGCCTGAGTTTTTAGATTGTCGCCATCACGTTTAAAATCTTTGTCCTCAGAAATGTTAAAAGTGATATACAGGTCGCCATTCGGACCTCCGTTCATGCCGGGATTTCCGTAACCTTTCAGTTTAATTTGCTGTCCGTCATAAACTCCTGCCGGAATTGTGATCCTCACTTTTTTACCATTGATATCGAAAGTCTGCTGATGTGTTTTTGCGGCATCTTTCAAACTGAGGTTCAGTTCGGCTGAAATATCCTGACCTTTGAACTTTCCGCTCGAACTCCCTCTTGAGCTTCTTCCGAAACCACCACCTGCACTTCCAAACATCGACTGGAAAAAATCAGAAAAATCTTCGCCATCTCCAAAATCTGCTCCCGAAAATCCACCCTTATAATTTCCCGAGTATTGTTGTCTTTGCTGTTGTTGTGCACGTTCGTATTCTTCTCCGTGTTTCCAGTGTTCACCATATTTATCATATTTTGAACGGTTTTCCGGATTGCTTAGAACCTCATTTGCCTCATTGATTTCCTTGAATTTTTGTTCGGCTTCCTTATCGTTGGGATTCATATCCGGGTGATACTTTCTCGCCAGCTTTCTATAAGCTTTCTTAATGTCGTCCGCAGAAGCGTTTTTCTCGAGACCGAGAATTTTATAATAATCTATAAATGCCATATTGTCAATTGGTTTTCTCCTGATTTTTACAATCCTAAGTTAGCAATTTGTTTACCAAAGGACAAATTATCGAAGCTGATTTTTAGGAGCATCAACCTCCGATTTCTTTTCACTTTCCAACCCGCTTTCCGTTGCAATCTTTTTGCTCGTCATAGCCTCTCGCAAAAAGGATTTTTACTGCAATCGGGGCTATATCGGCGATTGGTTTTTTTCACCGGAGGGTTCTGCCAACAGTCAATCAAAACCCATTGGTTATATTATTGTTCGACCCAAATCAACTTGGAAGTATTGTATCCAACTGATTTTGCTTTTTCAAGAAATCTTGTTTTAATTCCATCAGGAATTGTTTTTTCGCGCGATAAAATCCATAGATAATCTAAGTTTTTCCCGGCAACCAAAGCATATTTATAATCTACCAAGTCAATGACATTATAACCTGCCCAAAATGGTTTAAAGAAAGAGACCTTTAATCTTGCTTCGTTTTCAGAGTTTACAAATTTTGCTTCGCCAATGCTTTGTTTCCATTCTTTTTTGACAAAATCATAGCCTTTATTGTCCACTTTAATTGTTCCATCTGGATTTTTGGAATAAGTGGCTGTTACTTGGTTCAGATTCTCTTCAAACTTGAAATCGAATCTTGCAATCTCATACCATTTTCCAAGATATTTCTCCGAATCAAAATTTTGAATTGCATTCGCTTTTTCAGGAATTCCAACAGAACAAGATTTGAATATTAAGATTCCCAATACTCCTACAGAAATTGGAATAGCTATTTTTAGAAAAGAATTTTTCATGAAAATTTATTTTCTTCATTAATTCAAAAATAGTTCCATAAGATATGGCTTGTAAATCGTGAAACCAAAATGATAATAATTCAATAATTTGTTAAAGAATTTGATTATTTTTACGAAAATAAAAGTTAAAAAAATTAATTAATGAAACTAAAACTACTTTCTATATTTTCACTGGTTGTCTTCAGCCAAGCTTTTGCACAGTCGGATAAATTCTATGCAACAACAGACTCAGAAAATGCAAAAGAATTGAAAGAAAAATTTCCTGAGGAAATAGAAATTGTTGGTATGTCCGGAAATCAATCCGCAATTTTTCTTACTAAAAATGCAGCTGAATTTCTTCATCACAATGTTATTACGCACGGACCCGGTTATGTTTACAAATCTTCCAAAGCAGAAGCATTATCGGCAATTAATAAAGTTAAAAAGTCTAATAAAGTTTTATCATTTACTATTGATCAAAATGCTTCTGTTAATTCTGCCATTGCAAAAGTAAGTGCAGATAATATCAAAGCTCATATTCAGGTTTTAGAAAATTATGGTACACGTCATCATACAACTGCGAAAGCACAGACGGCTGTTCAGGATTTGAAAACAAAATGGGAAGGTTTGATTGCAGCTTCCGGGAGAACAGATGTTTCCGTGAGAATTGTGAATCACGTTGGAACACCTATGCCTTCTTTAATTTTTACAATTAATGGGAGTTCTGCACCTGCAGATTTTATAATTGTTGGTGCGCACATGGATTCTATTACTGGAAATACAAATAATGCACCCGGAGCGGATGATGATGCGTCTGGAATAGCAACCATTTCTGAAATGATAAGGGTTTTATTGGATGTGAATTACAAACCATCGAAAACGGTTGAGTTCATGGCTTTTGCTGCTGAGGAAATTGGATTGGTCGGTTCTTCGGAAATCGCCCAGGATTATGCACTTAATAATAAAAATGTGGTTTCTTTTGTTCAGTTCGATATGACCAACTATAAAGGATCTACAAAAGATATTTATCTGACAACAGATCCGTATAATAGTAATGACCTGAATTTGTTTTTGATCGAATTGATGGAGCATTACAATAAAACAGGTTCTCATGCTTTTACTTACGGAAATACGATTTGTAATTATGGTTGTTCCGATCACTTTAGTTGGGCAGATAACGGGTACGATGCCGCTTTCCCTTTTGAGGCTTCTTTTTCTCAGTACAATCCTAATATTCACACAGCTAATGATAAGCTATCCAATATGGGAAGTAGTGCAACACATGCTGCGAAATTTGCAAAACTGGGATTAGAGTTTATAATAGAAACAGCAAAAGGTTCTGTTTTGGCTGTTGCTGATGTGGGAAAAAATTCAGTTGAAATTTATATGAAAGACAAATCTCTGAATTATAGATTAGGATCTGAAATTGTTGAATCAATTATAATTGTAGATCCAAGTGGAAGACAATTATTGGAATCAAAAAATCTTCTTTCTTCCGGAAAAATTGATTTGAATAAAATTAATAATGGATTTTATTTGGCCGTTTTTAAAACCAAATCCGGGAAAGTCGTTACAAAGAAATTCATTTTAGAATAAATAATTTGAAACCACATAGAAACATAGATTAATTCTAATAAAAAACTATTTTTCTATGTGGTTAATATTCTGGAGCGAGTTCTACAACAAGTCCCTCCAGTTCTGGAGTTATAGGAATTTGGCAGCCTAATCTGCTGTTCGGTTTTACGTTGAAAGCTTCTGCAAGCATTGCATCTTCGTCTGGTAACATTTCCGGAAGCGGAACATCTTCACTTAAAACATAACATTGGCAGGAAGCGCACATTGCCATTCCTCCGCAGATTCCTATGGTTCCTTCTTCTGCTAGTTCGTAGGCACGGACAACTTCCATAAGGCTCATTGCCATATCTGTTGGGGCAGGAATCGTATGAGAAACGCCTTCTCTATCTATGATTGTAATATTAACGTCTGACATTTTGCAAAGATAAGAGATAGATTTTAGACAAAAGATGTCGGATGTTATATTTTTGATTGATAGTCTCAAAATAAGCTATAAAAAAAGAGGATTGAATATCCTCTTTACTTTATATTTTCATCAGAAAATTCTAGTCGATCGATTTTATAACTGCTTTTTCAGCTTCTTTTCTAGTTCCGTCGAAACCGTCAACACCACTTACGGTAGTGTATTTTAACACGAATTTTTTTCCGGGGTTTAATCTGTTGTAAACACTTTGTACCATTAGCGTTGCCTCGTGGAAACCACAAAGAATCAATTTCAATTTTCCTGGATATGTATTGATGTCACCAATTGCATAGATTCCATCGATGTTGGTTTGGTAATCTAACGCATTATTTACTTTGATTGCATTTTTCTCGATTTCCAATCCCCAATCTGATAATGGTCCTAACTTAGGGGTCAATCCAAATAATGGAATTAGATAATCTGTTTCCAGGATTGACTTTTCACCGTCTTTTTCAATTTCGATTGCAGTTAATTTATTATCACCAATCAATCCTATAACTTCAGCAGGTGTAATCAAATTGATTTTTCCTTGATGTTTTAGCTCAGTTACTTTTTCTACTGAATCTAATGCGCCACGGAATTCATTCCTTCTATGGATTAAAGTTACGTCAGATGCAACATCAGCCAAGAAAACTGACCAATCCAAAGCGGAATCTCCACCTCCGGCAATCACAATTTTTTTATCACGGAACATTTCCGGTTCTCTCACGAAATATTCGACGCCGTTTTCTTCAAATTTATCGATGTTCTCCAGCTCTGGTTTTCTTGGGTCGAAACTTCCCAAACCACCTGCAATTGCAATCGCTTTTCCTTTAACTTTTATACCTCTGCTTGTCGTTACAATGAAATCACCATCATCTGTTTTTTCATAACTAACTGCTTTTTGTGCTAAAGAAAATTGAGGTTCAAATTGTTTGATTTGTTCCATCAGGTTATCAACCAAAACACCAGCATCTACACTTGGGAATCCTGGAATGTCAAAGATTGGTTTCTTAGGATAAAGTTCTGTTAACTGTCCTCCAGGCTGAGGAAGAGCGTCAATTAGGTGACATCTTAATTTTAATAATCCGGCTTCGAAGACAGCAAAAAGTCCTGTGGGACCTGCGCCTATTATAATGATATCTGTTTCAAACATTTATAAAAAATTTTGGAAACGCAAATTTAAGGATTAAATCTGATTTTAGAATGATTCTAAAGTATGATATTATTTAGTTCGGAATTAATTTTCTTACCAAATGATAATGCTTTTCTGATTTAAAATTTATAGTTTAGCTTTTTCATCATTTGTGTTTTTAATTCCTAGGAATACCTTGTGTGTCCTAGGAATTTTTTATGCATTACGTTTAATTAATGCCATATAGAATCCGTCATAGCCTTCGCTAGGCATTATTTTTTCATCTTTGACAAGAGAAAAATCAGGATTGTTTTTCAAGAATGTTTTTACTTGTTCATTATTTTCTGAAGGCAGAATAGAACATGTTGCATAGATCATTTGCCCTCCTTTTTTCAGGATTTTAGAATAATCCTGAAGGATCTGTTGCTGTTCGCCTTTGATTCTATCAATGAAAGCTTGATCGATCTTCCATTTGGAATCCGGATTTCTTTTCAAAACGCCAAGCCCTGAACAAGGTGCGTCTATCAAAAGTCTGTCAGCTTTTTCGTGTAATCTTTTGATGACTTTATTGTCAGAAATTACTCTGGTTTCTATGTTGTGTGCTCCAGCTCTTTTAGCACGTCTTTTCAATTCGGCTAATTTCCATTCGTAGATATCGAGTGCGATTATCTGACCTTTGTTTTTCATCAATGCTGCTAAGTGTAAAGTTTTTCCACCAGCACCTGCGCAAGCATCTACAACGCGCATTCCTTCTCTTACATCCAATAATTCTCCAATTTTTTGAGAACTCGCATCTTGAACTTCAAACAATCCATCTTTGAAAGCTGATGTCAAGAAAACGTTTTTCTTCTCGGCCAGTTGGATAGCGTCAGGGTAATTTTTGATTGTAAAAGCTTCTACATTTTCATCATTTAAATCTGCGATCAGTTCTCTTGGAGTTGTTTTCAGAGTATTTGTACGAAGTACCGTAGGAGCTTGTTCGTTGAGTGCCAACATTTCCTTTTCCCAGTTTTTTCCTAATTCTTTTTCAAAAGTTTCAGCTAACCAATCAGGGATAGAATATTCGATGGCTTTTGTGGGAACAGTGCCTTTTTTCAACTTGGTAAGGATGTCTGCAACTTTGATTCCGTCAAATTCCTCAAATTTTTTATAATGCGTTTTGCTCCAAAGAAGATAGGCAATAATCATTTTATAGACGTTCGTAGGTTTCACGCCTTCTCCCATGTAGTATTCTAGGCGTTTTTTCCAACGGATGATATTGTAGAAGATCTCGGAAACTACTTTTCTGTCCTCGCTGCCCCATTTTTTGTGGGATTTTAAAAGTCTTTCTATGACTTTGTCTGCATATTTTCTGTCCTCGAAGAAAGTTTCTTGTAGAGAGTCATGAATCCCAATCAGGAGGTTACGATGTATTAATTCCATTAATTATGAATAAGAGTTATGAATTTTCAAGATCTCCAATTTTTGGATTTTATACTTTTTGGAAACCTATTTTATGAATTTTGCAAAGTTACTGATTTTAACTTTATGATAGAAGTGTAATTCTTGTCCTAGGCAAAGTGTAATAGAATGAGTGAATGTTAATTTTATATTAAATTTTCAAATTTGTTTAATTTTAATGTTTAACAATTTTGTCAAAAAGCAAAATTCATATAAATTTGCACAAATTTGTTTGACAAAAATGTCAAATCAAGCAAAAAAAGACCAAACACAAGAACTTATCAAAGAAACGGCTAAGAATCTTTTCTTTGTTCAGGGTAGATTTGACGCTACAACGCAGGAGATTGCAGATGAGGCAGGTGTCAATAGAACATTAATCAATTACTATTTCAGATCAAGAGATAATCTGATTCAGATAGTTTTTGAAGATGCGCAGAGAGTTGAAAAAGAAAAATCGGAAATTATTATGAGGTCCGATTTGCCCTTCAAGGATAAAATTACTCAATTTATAGAAGGTAGTTTGTCTACGAGTCTTCAGTATCCATATCTTGAAACTTACATTATTTCTCAAATTAATAAAGGGAGTTGCCAGAAAAAAGATATCGAATCTGAAGATCTGGAAGATTTATATAAAGATATTAAAGCAGAGATGGATATGGGAAATATTGAAAAAATGGAACCTATCCAGTTTTTGTTCAATATGATTTCTCTTCTTGTTTTTCCTAGCGCTGCAAGGCCTCTGATAAAAGATAATATGATGATCAGTGATGCAGAATTTGACAGATTGATCTCAGAAAGAAAAGATATAATTCTCAATATGTTATTTAAAAATTGAAAATAATATTAAGGTATTTTGACAGATCATCCGTCACCTAAGAGTAAAAGCTTATAAAAAAACAAAAGAAAATATAAAAAAAACAAA
>QFQW01000079.1 GCA_003248755.1 Chryseobacterium sp.
TGCAGGATTGTTCCTTGCATTATTAGCAGCTTCGCCTTTTACAAAGGCTCAAAATAATCCAACCATAACCGTTGGTGGAAAGACATTCAAGGACCTCAACAAAAATGGTAAACTCGATGTCTGGGAAGATACGAGACTTTCGGTGGACAAAAGAATTGATGCTATTATCAAACAGATGACCAACGAAGAAAAAGTCAATCTTCTTATCGGAACAGGAATGCCCGGAATTGAAGTTCTGACAGGGCCTGTCGGAGATTCAAAACAAGGATTGGTTCCCGGAGCAGCGGGTGGAACGGCAGATTTCGAGAGATTCGGAATTCCTGCGACGGTAGTTGCGGACGGACCTGCCGGTTTGAGAATTGCACCGACAAGAGAGAATGATTCAAAAACGTATTATGCAACAGCTTTTCCGGTGGGAACAGCGTTGGCTTCGACCTGGAATAAAACACTTTTGGAGCAGGTTGGAAAAGCGATGGGAAATGAGGTGAAAGAATATGGTGTGGACGTACTTTTAGCGCCGGCTTTAAACATTCAAAGAAATCCATTGAACGGCAGAAACTTCGAATATTATTCCGAAGACCCTTTGATTTCAGGAAAAACGGCTGCCTCTATTGTAAACGGAATCCAGTCTCAGGGTGTGGGAACTTCCATCAAACATTTCGCTGCGAATAATGAAGAAACCAACCGTTTGACAATCAATGCTCACGTTTCTGAAAGAGCGATGAGAGAATTGTATTTGAGAAATTTCGAAATTGCCGTTAAAGAATCTCAACCTTGGACAGTGATGTCCTCTTACAACAAAGTGAACGGCGTCTACACCTCGGATTCAAAAGATTTATTAACTCAGATTTTGAGAAACGAATGGGGTTTCAAAGGCATTGTAATGACCGACTGGTTCGGAGGTTTCCCGGGATTTGAATCCATCAGAAGCGGCGGAATTTCTGACGTTGTAAAACAGATGAATGCAGGAAACGACCTTTTGATGCCGGGAATTCCAACTCAGAAAAAAGTTTTGTTGGAAGCTTTGAATTCAGGGAAAGTATCTCAGGAAGTAGCCAACCTCAATGTGAAAAGAATCCTGGAATATGTATTCAAAACACCAACTTTTGCCCGGTACCAATACAGCGATAAACCTAATCTAGCAGAACACGCGGAAGTAACAAGAAGTGCTGCGACGGAAGGAATGGTTTTGCTTAAAAACGAACAAAATACTTTGCCTTTTGACAACAAGCAGAAAGAAGTTTCCTTATTCGGAGTGACTTCCTATGCGTGGATTACAGGCGGAACAGGAAGCGGAAGTGTGAACAACAAACACACGGTTTCTCTCTTGGAAGGTTTGAATGCAGCAGGTTACAAATTAGACAAAGAACTGGTTGATTTATATACACCACACGCTGAAAAAGAAGTAGCCGCCGAAAAGGAAAGAAGAAAAGCAAAAGGAATTTTGGCTTTGCCGGAAAGACTTTCCGAAATGAAATTAGACGATGCTTTCTATGCTAAAAAAGCAGAAACTTCGGAAATCGTTTTCGTGACGTTGGGAAGAAACTCAGGCGAAGGAGGTGACAGAGTTGTTGATAATGATTTCAATCTGGCGACGGAAGAAATCGAAATGTTGGATAAAATCTCGAAAGCGTTCCACGCCAAAGGTAAGAAAGTGGTTGTGATTTTAAATATCGGCGGTGTTATCGAAACCGCTTCCTGGAAAGATAAAGTTGATGCCATTCTTTTGGCTTGGCAACCGGGACAGGAAGGCGGACATTCCGTTGCAGATGTGGTTTCAGGAAAAGTAAATCCTTCCGGAAAACTCACGATGACTTTCCCTGTGAATTACGCAGACCACGCTTCAGCGAAGAATTTCCCGGGAGTTCCTGCGGATAATCCGAAAGATGTGACGTATCAGGAAGGTGTGTATGTTGGATACCGTTATTTCAATACATTTGGTGTGAAACCTTCTTATGAATTCGGTTATGGTAAGTCTTATACGGATTTTGCTTATTCAAATATTAAAACCAATTCAACAACTTTTAATAATAAATTAGAAGTTACGGTTGATGTAAAAAATACAGGTAAGGTTGCCGGAAAAGAAGTGGTAGAACTTTACGTTTCAGCTCCGGGAAAAAATATTGACAAACCAAAATCTGAACTGAAAGCGTATGCCAAAACTAAAGATTTGAAACCGGGAGAATCCCAAACGATTACTTTGACTCTTAATCCGAAAGATTTAGCATCCTATGAAACGGCAAAATCTGCATGGGTTGCAGAAGCAGGAAATTACAAAGTTTCTGTCGGAGCATCTTCTTTAGATATTAAACAGACTGTGGAATTCTCTGTTCCGAAAGAATTGGTTGTGGAGAAAGTACAGCACGTTTTCCCTGCGGATACTAAATTTGAAGATTTGAAACCTTAAATAAGAGACACTTCGGCAGGCTCAGTGTGACATCTCTAATGCTAAATGTCTAAATTGAATGTCAGTCTGAGCATAGTCGAAGACTTTTCGAGTTTAAAATTTAAACCATGTTGAACTTGATTTTATGATAAATATAATGTCTCAAAATCAGTTATTATCAACGAAAGGGGCTATCTTTAGCCTCTTTTAAAATGTAAAAAAATATGATAAGTAACGACGCCGGAACCAAAAGGAGCTATACTGTTCCTTTGATTACCATTACCCTTTTATTTTTTATGTGGGGATTCATCACGTGTATGAATGATATCCTCATTCCTTACCTTAAACAGCTTTTCAAGCTTTCGTTCTTCGAATCGATGCTGGTGCAGTTCTGTTTCTTCGGAGCTTATTTTATCGGCTCATTAATTTATTTTCTTATTTCGACGACCAAAGGCGACCCGATTGATAAAGTCGGCTACAAGAAAGGAATCCTTTTCGGGATTTTCCTGGCAGCATTGGGTTGCGTATTGTTTTTTCCTGCAGCTAGTCTGGCTTCTTATCCATTGTTTTTAGGGGCTTTATTCATCTTGGGACTTGGATTTACAGTGTTGCAAATCACGGCGAATGCTTACGTTTCTCTTTTAGGACCGGAAGATTCCGCATCCAGCCGACTGAATATGACCCAGGCTTTCAACGCATTTGGGACAACGATTGCGCCTGTTTTAGGTGGCCATTTGATTTTCGAATTGTTCTCAGAATCAGACGGTTCTTTCTCTGCATCTGCCACTAAAATTCCTTATCTGATTTTTGCAGCGATTCTGCTGTTGGTTGCTTTGATGATTTCGCGTGTAAAACTTCCTGATTTCAAAACAGAAGGCGAGGAGCTGGTAAAAGGTTTTGGTGCCTTGAAATTTAATCATTTGAAGTTCGGGGTTTTGGCGATGTTTTGTTATGTTGGTGGGGAAGTAGCAGTTGGAAGTTTCATTATCAGTTTTCTAGAACAACCACAAGTCATGAATCTTACCGAATCTGTAAGTAAAAACTACCTATCTCTGTATTGGGGTGGTGCGATGATTGGACGTTTCCTTGGAGCGATTTCATTGAATCATTCTATCGGTCAAGGGAAGAAAGCTTTGTATATGTTAGGTACGGCAGCCGCTGTTTTCTTAGTGATTTTCAGTATTGTGGATTTGACGTTTTCGCAGATTAGTTTTTTCTTGGTATTTATTGCTTTGAATTTCGTAGCATTCTTTATCGGGAAATCTGCTCCGGCAAGAACATTATCCATTTTCGCTGCAGTGAATGTTGTATTATTAATTTCCGCAATGTTGAACCACGGTGCATTGGCAATGTACAGCATTTTAGGAATAGGGATTTTCAATTCTATTATGTTCTCCAATATCTATACATTGGCGATTTCCGGTTTAGGAAAATACACGAGTCAAGGTTCATCATTAGTTGTAATGGCCATCTTGGGAGGAGCAATTGTTCCGATTTTCCAAGGTTATTTGGCAGATACGTTTGGAGTTCAACATTCTTTTGTAATTCCTGTGTTCTGTTATCTTGTGATTTTGGTTTTTGGTGCGTATTGTACTAAGTATCTTAGCCACGTGAAGCAGGATGCGGATGCTAAGTCTGGGCATTAAGATTTTAATTTATATAAATGAAAAACCTGCTGTTGAGCAGGTTTTTTTTGTTGAAATTTGTTACAAGACTCAATTATTTTTTTAATTAAGAATATCTCTAAGTTTAGTCATAAGAATTTCTTTTCTTTTTTCAATGAATTGACTGAAATTTTCTAAATCTAAATTGATATCTGGAATTAAATGAGCTTTTAAAAACTGATTTCTATTTTCTTCATTTGTTTCTTTTGTAACCCAATTTTCCAACGTTTTATTATTTTTTGACATATTTTCGTTTGCGTCCAGCATTTGTAGGTTGTATATGGAATTATATGTTTGCCAACCTAATGTTTCTTTGTCCAAATCTGACAAGTCATTATATTGAAACGCTGGGTGAATATGGTCTTTAAGAAAATTATTATTCTTATAATCTAGTTCCGGATACAATAATGAAAGAATTGAAAATGAATATTGATTATCTATTTGAGTAAATAAAATTTCTTGAATGAAATCATCACCAATACTTAAATCTTTACGAATAAAATTAAATATTGAGTCTACAGGGAATGAATTTATTTCAGGCTTGATTTTCAACTCATTTATATTGTCTGTGAATGTTCTTCTAATCTGTGATAAAATAGAATCAGATGTACCACCAAAAACCCTTTTAATTAAAACTATATGCAACCATCTTTTCACTAAATCTCTATCTTGTTTAAATTCAGTTTTAGTACTATAGTCTCTAAAAATGTTTTTATGATATAAGTAATAAATAATTGGTATTACAGCATTTTTTGATGTTAGTGTAAAATCAGTAAATCCAAAAGTCTTGATTAAGTCAAATGTAGATATGATTGAATCCCTGATTTTCTCCCACTCATTTTCAAAGTCTTTTGCATTTTCTTTGGAGAAGTTTGTAACTCTAAATTTTATATCTCTGCTATATAGATATAAAAATGTTTTTAAAATTAAATCTTTTGATATTGAAAAACCTTTATCTCTAATTGTATCTACTAACTTATGTATTTCTTTTCTTGCATCTTTTTTAGTCCAATTTGCGACTGCAATAGACATCACCAGATCCGAAAAATTTAATGGCTCACCACCACTATTGATCCTGATAAAAATATTTAAAGCTTTATCTAAACTTTGGTCACTTTCTAAAAAATAGTTAATAATTGGTTTCTCTATAATTACTCTTCTAAGTTGACGAATTGCTTTTCTTGAAAAAGGATTACTGAACTCTTCAACAAAATTATCAAAAGTCTCATCGAGCGAATAATTTAAGATTGAGCCTACTTTGAACCATTCCTCAGTTTCTGTTTTGTAAATATCTAGTTCTGATGTTTCATCTTTCTCTAAAAATCTAAATTCATAAATTCTACCATCTTCTTCATCTTTAAGCTCATTTGATATATTTAAATATAAGTGTCTAGTCGGAATACTCCATTCAGTATCTTCCCATTTTCTTCTATACTCTTTGTAAGCATAACTTCCTTTTAACCCAATATATAACGAGGTTAATCGTTGTTGACCATCTAATACAGCATTAAAAGAATTTATTCCGTTTGTTGAAATTTCTTCATTATGAGTTTTATATCTTTCTCTATATTCATTAATGAACTTGTAAAATCTATAACCTTTTGAAGTTGTTTCTTCAACTTTCCAAAAAAGGAATGAGCTTATTGGATAATTTCTCATTATGGAGTCAAATAACCATTCAATTTTTGAATTTGTCCAAATGAATTCTCTTTGTATTGCGGGAAGAAGGAATTGATTATTTTCAATTTTACTAATTGATTCTGATATAGTAATAGGGATTTGAAAAGACATGTTTAATAATTTTTATAATTCAAATATAGAAAAATCGCAACAGGATTTTTTACGGTTTTCCATAATCTCAAAAATAAATTATTCGTCTATCTAATCAATCAGTACTTCTACTGAAAATCAAAACTCTCCGCTTGCAACCTACCCAACTCCTCCTGAAGTCACAAAACCCTCGTTTTCTAACAAAACAACTTTTACTTTGGTTTCCAAACGAGGGTTTTGTAACCAAACAACTTTGGCGGAAGTCAGAAAACCTTCGTTTTGTAACAAAATGACTTTTACTTTTGTTTCCCAACAATAGTTTTGTGACTAAAGAATATTTTTATACATTTAAAATGTGTAAAAAAGTAAATAATTAACAACAAAAACACTAAATGTATGAAAATTACACTATCAAAATTAAGTACCAAAGATTTGGCTACACTTGCCCAAAGGACCATCAATGTTTCAGAATCCGGAACTTATGCTGTCATCACAGCTCATCCACTATTGGCAGATCTCAAACTGAAATATGCGAATTATGACGCCTTTATGCTAAACAAATCTACAGTGGGAAAGGAGATTCGGTTGCTCAAGCGGATAAAGAAAGAGATAACGCATTCTCTGATCTGAAAGGTTTCTTAAATGGGTACAGAAAGTTATCCTCGGTTGCTAACTATCAATATGCAGAAGACCTGTATCAGATTTTCAAATTGTTTGGTCTGGAGCTGTACAAGTTGAGCTATTCCTCCCAAACCGCTCAAATGAAAAAACTGATCGAGGAATTGGAAAAACAGGTGAATAGCCAAAAGCTAAAAGCATTGTCTCTGGAAGATGCTTTCACAGATATGAAAAACAAACAGGAAGCTTTTGAAACACTCTTTGCAGAACAAGCCTCCGCCAATGAGAAGAGTGCATCGGGGATCCGCAGAGACCTGGAAAGGTCTTTGAAATCTTTCCTCAATCTCATCACAGCTATGAAAGATGTCTCCGACTGGAAGCTTTATTATGCAGATATCAACGAGCTGGTGAAGGCTGCGAAGAATTCTAACCTGCCTGAGCCTAAAAACAATTCTCCCCAGTAAAGATTAGTGACAATCTCAAAAATATAAAACCTGCTCAGTAGCAGGTTTGTTTTTATTATAATCCAGATTATTTTAACAAATCAAAAGCAATCGGTATTCGCCATCGTTTTCTACAGGTGCACAATGGACACACGGTGGCACTGTCTGTTCCGGATGATCTACGGACAAACGCCAGAGATTTCCCAAACCGAGATTGATGGGATGCGCATTGACTTTCGGCTGATAATGTAAATCAAAATAATACTCCTTCAAAAAAGCCTCAAAATCTTCCTCTTTGCCATCGTGTAGCTCTTTTAGTTTTTCACGGATTTCAGGAACCAGAATTTTTTGGATGGTATGATCATTGGGTAATATGTCACTTGCAGCGCCAAAATAAGTGCAGAGAAACGTACTGGTAGCAATAGGTGAGCGGTCTATGTGATAAGAATAAACATCTGTTGAGATGAAATTGAACTCATCATCACGCTCGTAATTTTTAAGTAAATTAAGTGACGGCGAAGCGCCGAAATCGGTTAATAATTGTAAATCATTTAAGATAATTTCTCTCGCGAGCTGAGCATTGTTTGAGAGTGTCAGATTTTCTAAATCTTCTATAGAAACTTCTGTGATGTTGTCTTTCAGTTCAAGTTTGGAAACAATTTCTCCAAAATCTCCAACCAGATTTCTTTGCCAGCAGATAGCATTGTTGTTACCTTGAAACTCTGTTTCTACAAGTTCCAAAAAAGTTGAAACGGTCTTGATTTGATGATGGTCAGAAAACGTCTTAGACATATTAATATTATATAAATGAACGTATAATTACAAACTCAGAATAATCCCATTCTCCTTCAACTGCTGTATCGGTTTTGAGAACCAGAATAATTCGAAGTCTTCCAAATGTTCTTCGTATTGATTTTTGAGCTGTTGAAGCGTGATTTTCTTAGTGTTTTCTATAGAATTGTCCTGCAAAACAGAGATCAGCCAATCGGCTTTTTCTTTTTCCAATTCTATCTTCAGAATGTTGGTTTTCAGGTGAAAAGTGATTCTTGTTAGGTTGTAGGAATTGCCTTTTTTGGTTTTGACAAAATCTTCAGCAATCACATTTCTGTCCAGAAAAATGATTTTGGAATTAGCTTTGAAGTTGAAGTTTTCATCTTCCAGCAAACAATCGTGGATATAATCCGGATGAATGGTAGTTTTCGGAATTTTGAAATCAAACCAATCCTGCAGTGGAATTTCGAAATTGATGCCGTGCATATAATTGAACAAAGATTTCTTTAGTCCGAAACTGAATTTGCTATGATCGATGCCGGTTTTATCTGTAAAATCAATATCATTATTAGCAAATTTGATTTCTTGTTTGATTGGCGTTACTCCAAATTCCTCAGGATTAATACCAACAGGAGAGTGCGCTGTCATTGCAAACTGATGCCAGAAACCGCTTTGCAGAATTCCCATTTCGAATAACTGTCGAACCATTTCCAGAGAATCCACCGTTTCCTGAACCGTCTGAGTAGGATAGCCGTACATCAGATAAGCATGAACCATGATACCGGCTTCGGTAAAATTGCGGGTCACTTTGGCCACCTGTTCTATAGAAACGCCTTTGTCAATCAACTTTAAAAGTCTGTCACTTGCAACTTCCAATCCACCGGAGACAGCAATGCAGCCGGATATTTTCAAAAGAAAACATAAATCCTGCGCAAAGCTTTTCTCGAATCGGATATTCGTCCACCAAGTTACGACCAGATTTCTACGAAGGATTTCTAAGGCTACTTCTCTCATCAACGCCGGAGGCGCTGCTTCATCTACAAAATGGAAGCCTGTTTCGCCAGTTTGTTGAATCAGTTCTTCCATTCTGTCCACCAATATTTTGGCAGAGATCGGTTCATAAATCTTAATATAATCTAACGAAATATCACAGAAGGTACACTTGCCCCAATAGCAACCGTGCGCCATTGTCAGCTTGTTCCATCTACCATCGCTCCACAAACTGTGCATTGGATTAGCAACTTCGATGACAGAAATGTATCGATTCAATTGAAGATCCGAATAATCCGGGGTTCCGATTTCGGATTGCTTGTAATCGTGTCTTTTGGAATTGTTTTTATAAGTTACTTCTCCGTTTTCCAGTAGGAATGTTCTTTTGTATTGAGATTCTTCACAATGCTCAGAATGACAAACGTTTTCATAGACTAATTCCAATGGCAATTCGCCGTCGTCCAACGTTATGAAATCAAAGAATTCGAATACTCTATTGTCATTAATTTCCCTGAGTTCTGTATTTGGGAAACCACCGCCCATTGCAGTTTTGATGTGAGGATAATGTTCTTTGATCAGCTTTGCACATCTGAAAGAAGAGTATAAATTCCCCGGAAACGGAACTGAAAAACAAACCAATTTTGGCTGAACCAAATCCAGATTTTCTTTAAGAATCTTTAATGTAAATTCATCGATGAAAGTTTGATCTGCATTAATTTTAGAATATAATTCATCAAAAGAATTAGCACTTTTTCCCAATCGCTCCGCATATCTGCTGAAACCAAAATCAGAATCGATATTCTCTACAATATAATCGGAAAGATCTTCAAGATATAAAGTTGCGAGATGTTTGGCTTTATCCTGCAATCCCATATTCCCAAAAGCAAATTCCATATCATCCAACTGATTGAATCGGGCGGCTTCCGGAAGAAAATTCATAGAGCAAATCTGTCTTGCCAATGTAGGATTCTGATTCTGCAAAAAGAGAATGACCTGATCGATTGTTTTGATATATTCTTCCCGCAAAGCAAAAATCCGTTGAGAATTTTCAGAAGTACCCAGAATGTCAATTCCTTTATCAAAAACCTTTTGAATGCCTTCTTTGGAAAAGAGTTCCAGAATCACCTCGATTCCCAAATCCATCTGGTAGCTTGATATATTTTTGGTATTCAGAAAACCTTTGATATAAGCTGTTGCCGGATAAGGCGTGTTGAGTTGTGTGAAAGGTGGCGTAATGAGTAAAAGGTCTTTCAAAAGAATTGTTTTTGCAAATTTAAGCTTTTCCAAATTTTGTTTAGTAGAATTAACAAAAACAAAAAAAGCCTTGAAAATAATATCAAGACCTTTTTATGATTTAAAATATTTCTATTTATTTTACAGCTTCCTCGTAGCGTTTACTTACTTCTTTCCAGTTGGTAACGTTCCAGAAAGCTGTTAAGTAATCTGCTCTTTTGTTCTGATATTTCAAGTAATAGGCATGTTCCCAAACATCAATTCCTAAGATTGGTGTTCCTTTGACATCAGAAATATCCATCAAAGGATTATCCTGATTTGCGGAAGAAGTGACAGCCAGTTTTTTGTCTGGTGTTACAACCAACCAAGCCCAACCAGAACCGAAACGGTCTGTACCGGCTTTGCTCAATTTCTCTTTTAGGGCATCCAGGCTTCCAAAACTTTCATTAATAGCTTTTGCAAGTTTTGCAGATGGCTGCGTGTTTTTTTCGGGCGTTAAAACAGTCCAGAACAACTCATGATTGTAATGTCCACCAGCATTGTTTCTTACAGCAGGACTTTCTTTGGAAATATGAGAAAGGATTTGAACAAGATTTTCTTTTTCAAGCGGAGTTCCTGCAATAGCTTTGTTAAGGTTAGTAACATAACCTGCAGCATGTTTTGTATAATGGATTTCCATTGTTTGCGCATCAATAGAACCTTCCAAAGCGTTGTAAGCATAGGGAAGTGGTGTTTGTTTGAATTGGCCATTCATCAATGAAACAACGGATAATGCACCGAGTAATGCTAATTGTTTAACTTTCATAATAATTTTTTAGAGTTAATTTTTTAATGAAATCTAGAACTGCAATTGGCTTGCAATTTTATTAAGATAATTAGATAACCTAGATTTTATGCATATTACAAATATACGATGTGATATTTTAAAAAGCTTTATTAATATGGATTATTAAGAAAGATTAACTTTTACTAGATAAATTAATATGGAAAAATATTCTGTTTTCTGATTTGCTATTTATGTTATCAAATTTTCTATAAATAATAAAATTTTATTAAATATTCGAAATTAATATTTAGTTATACCTTGTTTAAATATAAATATCTATATTAGCGCCCCCGATATTAATAGGGTTTCATTAATAAAAATCAATTTGCACTTTGATGACCAAAAAAGGCCAAATAGTTGAAATACCTGCAAGCTCACCAATCTATAGTACAGAATTGCCGATATTTCATTCAAAAAAAGAAGAACTTATCTGGAAATCCCTGAAAAAAGAGTATTCTTTGTTTAATGGTTTTTTAGTTGGAGAACATCATGGAACACAAGATTTCAAGTTAGGTCAGAGAAAAGGGATTAATGTTGGTGGAAAAAAAGCACCACTTTATGTTATTGCCATCGATGAATTAGACAACAGAATATTTGTAGGTGCGGGTGAAGATCATGCAGGACTTTTTTCTGATTGTTTTCATTATTCAAATAATCAAATTGAATGGGTTTCGGAGAAAAATAACTTAGAAATCTTATTGCAAAACGGTATTTCTGTTGAAATCGAATCTTCTGCATTTGAGGATCGTTTTGATGCAAAGCTTTATATTTTCGATAATGATTTTTTTCTGGAATTTGAAAAACCTATAAGTATTACAATTCAGAATTATTTGATAGAAGTATTTTATCAAGATTCATTAATTATTAAAATTCAATAAAATAAATATTTTCATAATGAAATTGAAATTTTCTTTTTTTGCGAGTATTTTATCATTTTTTGTTTTTGCGCAATCTGCTCCGTCTTATTATTCCGGAGTTAATTTCAACAAAACAAGAAATGAATTAAAATCCGATCTTGCCACGTTAATTACTTCAACTCACACACAAACAATCTCTTATTCTGCGGGATTAGCATCTCTTTTTAAAACAAGTGATGCAGATCCGGAAAACCCTTCCAATATATTATTGATATATGGATCACAAAGTTCCGGAACACACCAAAGAAGTCGTCCTTATAGTGGAAGCTGGAACAGAGAACATGTGTATGCAAAATCAAAAGGCACGCCTAACTTAGGAACTTCTGGTCCGGGTTCAGATGGTCACCACCTGCGTCCTGCAGATAACACGTTGAACAGTACGAGAGGAAGTCTGCTATTTGATGACGGAACTGGAGCTACAGCTTACAAAACAAGCCGTGGAGGATGGTTTCCCGGAGACGAATGGAAAGGTGATGTGGCAAGAATCCTAATGTATATGTATGTGAGATATAATACAAGATGTCTTCCTTTGAACATTACAATGAATCCGGCAACATATTCTTCAGATTTTCCGGATATTCTTCTAAAATGGAATGTAGAAGATCCTGTTTCAGATTTCGAAAGACAAAGGAATAATGCAGTTTTTGGTATCCAACATAACAGAAACCCGTTTATTGATAATGCTTATTTGGCAACAGTGATCTGGGGTGGACCCGCAGCTCAGAACTCTTGGCCAGATACTTTCAACGGAGGTACAACGGCTGATTCAGAAGTACCAACTACTCCTACAAATCTTTTGGTTTCTGGTAAAACATCTTCAAGCATTTCTTTGACTTGGAACGCTTCTACAGACAATATTGGTGTAAGCGGTTATGATATCTATGTTGATAATGTTTTCAAATCTAATGTAAATACTAATACCGGAACAGTAACTGGATTGAATCCTGCTACAACTTATTCTTTCTATGTAGTTGCACGAGATGCTGCTGGTAACAAATCTGAAAATAGTACAGCAGTACAAGGAACAACAGATAGTACAAGTACGCCAGGAACAGGAACTTCTTGTGGTACAGAAGATTTTGAAAATATGCCGGCGACTAATTCTTCTTATCTGGATAGAGAATGGTCTAACCAAAATATCGTTTGGACTGCAACTAATGCAAGAACTGATAAGCAAATCTATATCGATGGAGATAATAATAGAGCCATCTGTTTAAGAAAGGGTTCTTTGAAATCATCTACCATCTCTGGAGGTATTGGTTCTTTAACTGTTAAGACGTATTTACCATTTAGTGATTCTGCAGGTAATTATACTCTGAAAGTTAATGGTGAAGTAAAAGGACAAATTCCTTATTCTAAAACAGCTACTACAACTACAATTTCTAATATCAATGTTGAAGGAAATGTTGTGATTGAATTAGTAGATGATACGACAAGCAATAGAGTTTCTTTTGATAATCTTTCTTGGACTTGCTATACGAAAATGGCAGTTGAAGAATCTGGTGCTAAGAACCAAAAATTAACTGTTTACCCGAATCCGGTTAAGAATAATGAATTCTTCATTAATGGAATTTCTAAAAATGAAATAGTTCAGATTTATAGTTCAAACGGACAATTAGTTCAGACTATTAATAATGTTAATAATAATGAAAAGGTAAGTTTGAAAATACTTTCTAAGGGTATCTATTTTGTGAAAACAAAAACAGGAAGTACAAAAATTATCATTGATTAATCAATAATAATTTTAAAAAAAAACCAATAGCAAAAGCTGTTGGTTTTTTTTTATTCCATTTATATTGTAGCCTCACCAAGAATCGAACTTGGATCTAAAGTTTAGGAAACTTCTATTCTATCCGTTGAACTATGAGGCCAAAATGATAGGACTAAAGTTAATTAATTTTCATAAATCTCGAAAGTCCCATCTTGGTAAAAAAATACAATCCGTTTGATTTTTTTTGATGAATTTTCTTGTTTTTTATCAAAATTCTCTAATCGCTGAGAATCGTTTATAATTTTATTTTCAGACAAAGATGCAGAAATATCTGATTCTGGAGGATTACTATTTTTTTGAGTTTTTGTATCAGTATATCCAAAATCTTCATCACTTATCATTGAGAATAAATCTGGAAGTGAACTTTTCTTTTTTTTCTCAGGTTCAACATTTTTTTCTTCAGGAATTATTTCCGGTTGCTGAGTAATTACCATTTCACCTGTTCCGGTGATCAACCATTCCCATTCAAGTTTTGGAAACTTAGTTTTTATTTTGGAAATAAAATCAAGGGAAGGTTTGTTTCTTCCTGATATTATATGAGAAATACTTGAACGTTGAACTCCAATTTCTTCCGCAAATTCAGCAGGGGTGAGTTCTGTATACTCTATGACTTTTGTAATTCTATCATTAAATTCCATTTTACAAATGTAACAAATTTATTTATTTGTCAAATTACATTTGTAACTAGATGTGATTTACTTTTGTAAATAAATATAATTAATACTTATTAATAACATAAATATTTAATTATCAGTAAGTTAAAATAAAAATTGTGGATAAATGTCAATTTATTATTTGTTATAAAATTTAAAACTACATTTCTATGTGGATAATGTGGAAAAAGCATATTTATTAAAATTTAGAAGTGTGGAAAACTCTATTTAAACCACAAAAAGCCTCCAAAATGGAGGCTTAGTTTTTATTTTATCCTAAATAACTTCTAGCTATTTTTCATCTTTTTCTCAGGAAAGAGTAGGGATGTAACTATACTCAATAGAAGAATTGACATGATAACGATGAGTGATTCTGATGTTCCGAAACCGATATCATCCAGATAATGATGGCAAATCATTTTCAGTCCGATAAATGCTAATAAAGCTGCTAGTCCTATTTTTAAAAATCTGAACTTATTCACAATTCCCGCTAATAAAAAGAACATAGATCTCAGTCCGATAATTGCAAAGATATTGGAAAAGAAAACGATATAAGGATCTTTAGTTATCGAAAAAATTGCCGGAATACTATCTACTGCAAAAATTAAATCCGTTATTTCTATAATGATTAATACAAGGAACAATGGCGTCATTTTCTTGATTCCGTCAATAACAACAAAGAATTTGTTACCTACAAACTGATTATGAACTTTGAAATGTTTCTGCGCAAATTTCACTACCGGATGATGTTGAGGATCAATTTCCTCATCCTTATTTCTTTCGATAAACATCTTAATCCCGGTATATACCAAGAATGCTCCAAATACGTACATAATCCATTCGAATTTCTGAATCAATGCTGCTCCTATAAATATGAATAAGAAACGCATTACAATGGCTCCAAATATCCCCCAAAACAGAACTCTATGATAATTGCGTGGTGCAACTCCAAATCCACTGAAAACTAGTAAAATAACAAAGATATTATCCACAGATAAGGCGTATTCCACAAGGTAGCCTGTAAGAAACTCAAGCCCAAGATTTTTATCATATAACATAATGCTATGTTCCAGATTGTTTGGAATTATTTTTATCGGATGTTTATGTTTGGCCACGATTTCCTGAAGTCGTTCCATGCTATCAATCCCATGAATCAGATGACCATAATAGGTAAGCAGTATATAAAAACCTAATGAGAGCAGAACGATGAATACACTCATTAGTCCGGCTTGTTTTAAAGAAACTGCTGAATCTTTTTTATTAAATATTCCTAAGTCTAAAAGTAGTATCGTAATTATAAATATCAAAAATCCCGAAAGGAATAAAATCTCGTTGCTCATCTCATAACTTTATTAATCGACAAAAATAGCGATTTAATTGGGATTTAGCTGTTTATACATTTGTAAAATTCGATCATTTTATTTAAGAATAATGTTTAGCAATTTGATGAACAGATGAAAATCACACACATAAAATCATATTAAAGCAAATTTAAAAATTAACTTTATTTAAATTTCATAATTAACTGATATTTAGTTTTTTAATATTTAAAAATAATAATAATGTAATCCACAAAAAAATCAACAGACAAACTGACAATATGTGCTGTTTAATTATTTTACAAATGTAATTTGGTTTTATGTGTGATTAAATCTTATTTTTGAACAAAATCAAAAAGTCAAAAATGAATTTCAGTTTTCCATATTTTAAAAATGTAAACTTCCCAGAACGCTATATTTCCCCTGAAAAATTATTTTCTTACCTACAGAGCAATTACAGCGATTATATAAAAGAGGTTGGAAAATCCAGTTTAGGGAAACCTATTTATATGATGACTTTGGGAAATGGTAAAACTAGAGTTGCGGCTTGGTCACAAATGCATGGTAACGAATCTACCGCGACATTGGCAATGTTAGACTTATTATCAATCTGGAAAAAGCATCCGGAACTGAAAGAAAAACTTTTTGATTTGATTCAATTAGATTTCATTTTTATGCTGAATCCGGATGGCTCTGAAGCCTGGACCAGAAGAAATGCTTTTGATATTGATATCAATCGAGATTATCTGAGAATGTCAAGCGTTGAAATAAAAATACTGAAATCTATAGTTCTTGAGGGAAAATACGATTACGCACTGAATCTCCACGACCAACGCACGATTTTCACAACTGATGGGAAACATCCTGCAACATTATCATTTCTGGCGCCTTCAGAAAATGTAGAAAGAACGATTACCGAAAATAGAAAAAAAAGCATGGCAGTAATTGCTGCAATCTACCTACAGATGAAGCAAATTCTACCTAATAGAATTGCTAAATACACAGATGAGTTTTACCCAACATCCAGTGGTGATAACTTTATGAAAGCTGGCGTTACACCAATTTTATTTGAAGGTGGTTTTTTTGAAAATGATCTTAACAGAGAAAAAACCCGAGAATATTACACTCACGCTTTATATTTTGCTTTGAAGGCAATCTCGGTGCTTAAAGGTGATACTTACAGCTATGAAACTTATTTTGATATTCCTCAGAACAGAGAAACGCATTTTGATTTGATTTATAGAAATGTAAAGCTTAACACAGAATTTGAATGTATTTTGGATATTGCTGTACAATACAGAGAAATTCTAGATGATGATAAGAATCTGACTTATCAACCGTACGTTGTTGAAGTTGGCGATTTGAATCATAAAAAAGGCTGGACAGAAATTGACTGTACAGATAAAAAATTTATTTCTGTAAAGAGATTTCCTAAACTGGATGCCTTAGTCGATTTTAAAATTGAGTAATTTAATTTATCATAATAATATTATTAAATATTTTTGATTAAAACTCATTGCTAAAAATCAATGAGATAAATATTAATACATTATAAAAATTTAAAATAATTATAATGTAAATAGTTGATTTTGTTTTAATTAAATACTCTATTTAACATAATATAAAGAATAATTACTTTCTACTATATTTCAACCTAGTAGAATAGGGGATTTTTACAGAGTTAAACAAGAACTTTATTCTTTGCGTAAAAAGATTTATTTATAAATCATTGAACTATGCAATGTTATGAAATAAAAATAATAAAATCCAAATTATTTCGAAACAAATGTAAAAACCCCGAATTAACGGGGTTTTTGAGGGATAAATGAATTTCTATAATAACGTCCTAGATATCGACGTGTACGCCTTGCATACACATTAACGTACTCCCAGTCTGAAAAATTCTGACTTTTAGATAACCAAAGGCAATCACGATAAATATTATCAGAATAATCTTTTTTAT
>QFQW01000080.1 GCA_003248755.1 Chryseobacterium sp.
TAGCAGTTGGTCTTTATTGTTTTAAATATGTTGAGAATCGAAAATGGATTAAAATTATTATTTCTTTTTTTTTCATCAAAGCATTTCATAACACAGGGATTTTTTGTGTGCTGTTTTGGGGAGCCTATTTCTTATCTAGTAGCAAATATAAGTTGAAACCGGTTGTAATGATACTGCTACTTTTTGTAGCATATGGTGTATTTATTTATTTTGATTTAATTATTCTTTATACTATAACAATTGGTATTTTACCTAAGAAATTTTTATACTATCTAAGTGGTGATACAGTAGACTATACTACAATCTTTATCTATCATTTGTTACTGAGTGCCATTATTTTTGTTGTCTATCTATTTCATTCGAGATCCAAAGAAGAAAAAGACAAACTGCTATCATATAGTTTCCTTAGTTTATTAGGCTCTGTTTTAGTTTTAACAGCCATGGTTTCTATGTGGTCATTTCGTGTTGCTTTTTACTTTTTGTATATATGTAACTGTTTATTCTTACCAAGAGCTTTATTCTTAATGAATAAAAAATATAAATTGGAATCTACATTAATGTTAATAGTGACGGTATGTTTGGTAATCGTGGTATGGTACAAATACACTATAATTAACAATGATAATGAGACGTTTCCATATAAATCAGAAATATTAGGAATATATTAGTCATTAGAGTTTAAGAATCTTTCTTATAAAATTTTAAACATAAATAAAAATACTTGTTCAATTCATCGAAAAGCATCATATTATACAAGTATTTTTTAATTAATAACAGTTATGAAAGTATTGTGGCTCGCACCAACTCCATCTTTATATCAAGCTAATAGTAAGTATAATAGCTTGTACAATGGCGGAGGATGGGTTTCTTCTCTAGAAAAACTTATTTATAAATCAGAAAATATAGATTTAGCTGTCGGTTTTTTTATGGATAATGAACCATTCAAATCTGTTCAGAATAATCATACCTATTATCCGATTGGCACATCAAATAATAAATTTGATAAAATACTAAATAAACTTTCTTTTGACCGTTCTACAAAGAAAGAAGTAGAAAATATAATTAGAGTCATCGAGGATTTTAAACCAGATATGATCCATATATTTGGGACCGAATATAGTTTTGGATTAATTTCTAAATTGACAAAAGTTCCGGTCGTTATTCATATACAGGGTATTCTTAATCCCTATGATAATGCATTCTTTCCGCCTAATGATAACTTGCTGAACCATTTTCTTAATGGAGATGTAAAGAACTTTATGAATGTTTACAGAACAAAAAGATCGTTCGAATTGGGAGGGAAAAGAGAAGTGCAGGTAATGGAGTCTTGTCCCAATTATACGGGCAGAACAAACTGGGATTTTTCGGTATCAAGAATCTATAACAAGAATTCAAAATACTATCATATTAATGAAGTATTAAGAGAAGAGTTTTATGATACAGAGCTTCCAATCAAGCAAAGCTTTGAAGTTGATAATAAGTTAAAACTGATTACCACAATCTCAAAAGTTCCTTATAAGGCATTTGATCTTATTCTCAAAACAGCAAAAATTTTAAAAGAAAATATAGAATTAGATTTTGAATGGAACGTATATGGAATTCAGGATTATAAATACTGGGAAAAGAAACTTAATATAAAATCCTCAGATGTCAATGTGAATTGCAATGGTGTCATCAATGCAAAAGGATTAAGAGAGAAGTTGATTTCATCAGATATCTATATTCATCCATCTTATATTGATAATAGTCCTAATAGTCTGTGCGAGGCTCAAATACTTTCACTCCCAATCATTTCTACAAATGTTGGCGGAATATCTACTTTAATTAACGATAACAAAACAGGAATGCTTTGCCCGGCCAATGATCCTTACACATTAGCATATAAGATTAATTTGCTTTATGAAAATCAAGAACTCAGAAAAGAGCTTGGGGGAAATGGTAGAGTAGAAGCATTAGAAAGACATAATAGAGATACAATTCTCAAAAATATTGTTTCAATGTATAGTGAATTATCTAAATCTTAATATTCCAAAATGATCAATAAGTTCTTTTATTATCTTTCGAGAATTATCAATATTATTTTGAGTCGTGTTGTAAAATACGACTTCAAAAAAGTAGGATCTAATTTTACAGTTAATTATCCATTTGTAATCAAAGGAACTAGGTACATAGAAATAGGCGATAATTTTTCTTCTTTTGGAAGATTGAGATTAGAAGCTTATGACAATCACAATGGTTTTGATTTCCATCCTAAAATAATTATAGGGAATAATGTCTCTATCAATTACGATTGTCATATAGGTTGTGTCAATCATATTGAGATTGGAAATGATGTGCTGATGGCAAGTAAAATCTTTATTACAGATCATTTTCACGGAGATACATCAGAAGAATCAATAAAATTGCCACCTTCCAAAAGGAAAATCACAAGTAAAGGACCAGTTATCATAGAAGATAATGTCTGGATTGGCGAAGGTGTTTGTATTATGCCGAATGTCACCATCGGAAAAAACTCTATCGTAGGAGCTAATGCTGTTGTTACAAAAAGCTTTCCGGAAAACTCTGTAATTGGAGGTAATCCAGCTAAACTTATAAAAACTCTTTGACCATTATAAATTATGAAAAAAAATGTTGTTTTCAGTATCGTTGCAAGAAATTACCTTTCTTTGGCTTATGCATTAGGAGATAGTCTGAAAAAATATAACGAAGACTACGAATATCATATCATTATTGCAGACCGTTTTGATGGTTTGGATAAAAGCCAAGAACCCTTCAGCGTTTTGAGTTTGGAGGATATAGGTCTTAACGGTCAACTATTAGATGAACTTGCTTTCAAATATGGTATTACTGAGTTTTGTACAGCTGTTAAACCATTTTGTTTTGATTATTTTTTCAAGAATGGATTTACAAAAGCAATTTACTTTGATCCGGACATTTGTACTTTCTCCTCTTTGAATCCAATTTTTGATGAATTGGAAAAAAAATCCATTGTTGTGACGCCACATTTTTTCACTGTAGAAGAAGATTATACAGGTACTATTAGCGAACAGTTGCTTTTACATGTTGGCGGGTTTAATTTTGGTTTTGTAGGGGTAAGTAAAGTTGGCGGAGGACAGGCTTTTATTAATTGGTGGAAAAATAGATTGACCAATTTTAGCTATCAGGACAAGATTGAAGCACTTCATACAGATCAAAAATTTGGAGATTTAATTCCTTCTTTTTTCTTTGATGATCTATTTGTATCAAAAGATTTGGGAAGAAATATGTCTTTCTGGAATCTTCACGAGAGAAGTCTTATATCAAAAGACGATTCTTATTTCGTTGAGAATAAAATTACAAAGCAACAAACTAATCGATTGATTTTCTATCACTTTGCGGGGTATGAAATAACAAGGAAAGGAGATCTGGTCCATAAAAATCACAGAGAATATAAGTTTTCTGATTTTCCGGAGATTGATCAACTCTATAAATGGTATGGTGAGCAATTGCAAAAATGGAATTTCAAAAAGTATATTAGCATTGATTACGGTTATGGTAAATTCGATAATGGAATAATGATCAAACATTATCACAGAAGACTTTACAGGAGATTGTTGATGGATAATGTGAAAATAGAGAATCCTTTCGGCGTTGCATCTAATCAAAATAATTTTTACAAATTATTGAGAGATAATAATCTGATTTCAAAAAGCAAAGAGAACGTTGACAAAGTTAATGAGGTAACCTTAGATAGTTTTGATAGTAAAGTTAAGATTATTAATAAGTTTATGGTTGTTTTCAAGTCACTTATTGGTTCGGATAAATATTTCTTGTTAATGAAATTCTTTCAAAGATATTCTAAAATAGAAAATCAACATTTTTTAATAAAAGAGTATAGAAAAGATTACAAATTTTTCAATGAAAATAGAAGAGGTGATTTTTCTGTAAAGTAATTTGTTCGTTACATAAATTTATTTTTTTATAATAGCATTAATATTTATAAAAAGAGTACTTTTGTCAGTAAACTATAACCCATCAATGACAAATGAAGAAAAAATTATTAATAGCAATTCTATTTATTGCTTTCTTTACGTTAATTACGAATTTTATAATTAGTAACTCCGATTTTGGATTGAAAAATTCCAAAATTATTTGGGGAGTAAATGGTCATACATTAACTTCAAATGATTACAAAGCGATTAGTTTGGATGATCAATTTGCAGCTCTTAAAAAAGAAAAATTTACTTACTATAGAATTGATGTTTTAACGGATTCAGATGGAAAAATTACTTCTGGTGCAGAAATTTTTGATGAATTCATAAAGCGATGCAAAGCCAATAATGTAAAAGTTTTACCAAATGTTTATCTCAGTTCTATAGATTACAACGATACACCGGAACTTAGTTACTCAAAAGGTCTGAAATTGGGAACTGGATTTGCGAAGCTGTATGGTAAATATTTTCCGGTTATAGAAATAAGTAACGAAAGTGAGCTAAAAGTTGCGGTTAAAGATAACGAGGGGAACTTTGTTAGAATTAATAACAAATTGCAGTATGATCAAAAGAAACTAAAGGTGATATTACAATTTTTAAAAGGTGCAAATGATGGAGTTAAGAAAGTCAGTCCCAAGATAAAAACATTAATCTGCATATCAGGAAACAATACTAACTTTCTGGAGATTGTAAAAAATAATGTCAAGTTTGATATTGTAGGTACCAATTGGTATGATGTAAATCTATATGCAATGTCCGAATACAAAAGTGTGCTGAAACAAATCAAAGAAAAAATCCGAAAACCAATCTGGGTAACAGAACTTAATTATAGGGAAGGTAGTACAAATGTTTCAGCAAGTGTTCAGAAAATTTGGCTAAATAATATGTTGGATAATCTCTCAAAAAGTAAGCTAGTAGATGCTGTTTTTATTTATCAGCTTTTTGATGAAAATAGCAATCTTAATAAACCCGGAGTACCTGCTTTTGAAGCTAATTTTGGAATCTATAGAGTCAAAAATAACAAAGTTGAGAAGAAGTTCTAATGTTTGTTAATTTTTAAAACATGGATACCATGACTCATATAACAATTGACTGCCGTATGTATGGGAAAAACTATGGTGGTATTGGTAGGTATGTACAAGAAATTATTCAAAACCTAATTCAATTCAACCTTTTCAGTTTGACAATTCTTGCAAATGATGAGGCATATTTAGAATTGAACAATAAAGAAAGTGAAAATTTAAAAATTGTAAAATGCTCAACCAAGATGTTCTCCTTAGGAGAACAATTGGAATTATTTAGTAAGATTCCGAAATGTGATATATTTTGGTCACCCTATATCAATGTCCCTTTTCTGCCTGTTAAAGCCAAGAAAAGAGTAGTTACAATTCATGATGTATTCCATATAGTAAATCCGGAATACTATTCTTTTTTTAAAAGGAAATTGATTTCGTTATATTATTTCTTTTCTACTAAATTAAGTGCTAAAATTATAACTGTTTCCTATTTTTCAAAATCAGAAATTGGAAATAATTTTGGAGAAAATATTGAAAATAAGACTGCCGTTGTTTATAATGGCTGTGATATCAATGTAGAGGGTGTTTCCAAAAAAAATGCAGGGATAGATTATATTCTTTTTGTTGGAAGTGTAAAACCCCATAAGAATCTTAAAAAGGCATTACTAGCATTTGATAAATTAAATAATAGAAGCATTAAATTCATAATAGTTGGCAAAAAGGAGGGCTTTGTTACTGGTGATGACAGTGTTTTTGAGATTGTTGAAAATATAAATAAGAGCTCCCCTAGAGTTTTATTTACAGGAAGTATCAATGATGAAGATTTGTATGGCTATTACAAAGGGGCAAGAATGCTGATTATGCCGTCATTATATGAAGGTTTTGGTTTGCCTATAATAGAAGCCATGAAGTTTGGTATTCCTGTAGCTTGTTCTGATATAGAAGTTTTTCATGAAATAGGAGACGATAAGCTATTCTATTTTGATCCTAACTCGGAAGATGATATAAAACTAGGTATGGAGAAGGCTTTGCAAAAAGATAGAATTGATTATAATAAAAACATTCTTTCTTGGAAAAACGTTACTGAAAATATAATTCAAATATTATTAAAGGTATAACCGTTATTGATTAATATTTGATTATTTAAAATAATAAAAAACGCAAAAACACACAAAATTTAAGTTGCAAAATAATATCGAATTAGATAAATTATTATTATTGCATAAAGAAAATTATATTCAAATTTAATAATAAATGAAAGTCGCAATTGTTCAGGAATGGCTGGTCTCAGTAGGAGGGTCGGATAAAGTTGTGAAAGCAATATCTGATATTTTTCCTGATGCCGATATATATACATTGGTTGCCAACAAGGAGGTATGCGATGAATTGGGGATTGATTATTCCAAAGTTCATACATCTATGATACAAAAGCTTCCTTTTGGTGCTAAAAAGCATAGGATGTATCTGCCTCTTTTTCCTTATGTAATAGAGCAATTTGACTTACGTGATTACGATGTAATTATTTCTTCATCACATGCTGTTGCCAAAGGTGTACTTACAAAATCGGATCAATTGCATATCTGTTATTGCCACTCACCTGTGAGATATGTTTGGGATATGTACAATGAATACCTTGAAGAGTCAAATCTTGCTAAAGGATTCAAAAGTATGTTGGCAAGGTATTTATTGCACAGAATCCGAAAATGGGATGTTTTATCTAGCTTCCGTGTAGATTATTTTATTAGCAATTCTAATAACGTTGGAAAAAGAATAAAAAAAACCTATAGACGTGAGTCTGTTACAATATATCCCAACATAGATATTTCTAATTTTACACCTTACTACGAAAAAGAAGATTTTTACTTGACAAGTAGTAGGCTGGTACCATATAAAAAAATAGATTTGATCGTGAAGGCTTTTAATCAAATGCCTGATAAAAAATTAGTAGTCATAGGATCAGGACCGGATTATGAAAAGATAAAAAAAATGGCTAAATCAAATATCAAAATATTGGGATATCAGCCATTTGAAGTATTAAAAGAAAAAATGCAAAAAGCTAAAGCATTTGTTTTTGCAGCTGACGAAGATTTTGGAATGATTCCTATAGAGGCACAGGCTTGTGCTACACCTGTAATTGCTTATGGAAAAGGAGGGTCTCTTGAAACCGTGCTTAATAATGAAACTGGGATTTATTTTTATAAACAGACATCAGATTCAATAATTGATGCTGTATCCAGATTTGAAAAAATAGAAAATACTTTAGACTATAATAAAATTAGAGCTCACGCTGAGAAATTTTCTGAACAACGATTCAAAGAAGAATTTGAAAGTTATGTTACAGAAAAATATAATGAGTTTTTTAAAAATAAATGATGAATTACTATGTTTTTGGTGGATCCGGTTTTATCGGGACACATTTGATAAATTTGTTATCAGAGAAATTTGAAGGAAATATATTTAACTTAGATATTGTAGAAAATAACCATAATGGAAAATCTAAATTTATCTATTGTGATGTTAGAAACAAAATAAATCTCGAGATTCCCGTAACTGACCAAGATATGGTTTTTAATTTTTCTGCAGTTCATACAACACCCGGACATCCGGATTACGAATACTTTGAAACCAATATAAAAGGTGCCGAAAACATCACTGATTTTGCAGAAAGATATAATATAAAAAAAATAATTTTTACATCTTCAATTGCCCCTTATGGTGCATCCGAGGATGAAAAAACAGAACAAACACTTCCAACACCCAATACTCCTTACGGAATATCAAAATTAGTTGCAGAAAAAATACATATTGCTTGGCAGATAAAAGATTTCAACAATAGAAAATTAACAATTTTAAGACCCGGAGTTGTTTTTGGGAAAGGAGAAAATGGAAACTTTACCAGATTATACTGGGGGATTAAAAAGCGTCGTTTTCTTTATCCAGGTCGTAAAGACACCATCAAGGCCTGCATCTATGTAAAAGAATTGGTTCGTTTTATGATTTATTCATTAGAATCACAGAAAAATGGTGTGGAAATTTATAATTGTTCCTATTATCCGGCTTATTCTATTGAGCAGATTTCCAATTCTATGATGAAAGTAACCAAAATGGAACGTAATATCCCAAAAATTCCTGGTGGATTATTAAAATTTGCTGCATCAATTATTGGATTAGCCGGTGGTAAAGCATTAGGGATTCATCCGGACAGAGTTAAAAAATTAATGATTTCTACTAATATCAGTGGGGAAAAATTGGCTAATTCGGGTTATGTATTTCACTATACATTTGAGCAGGCTTTGGATGATTGGTTCCAAGATAATGATAGGCAGTTTTTAAAATAATATTAATTCTGTTTTTACATATTTTGTAGCGTAATTTTTTATATTTTTGTTTTAAAATAAGACAATAATTATGAAAACAGAAAAAATAGGCATAACATTTTCAGCGTTTGACTTGCTACATGCAGGTCATATAAAAATGTTGGAAGAAGCAAAAACAGTATGTGATTATCTAATTGTTGGACTACAAATGGATCCAACTATAGACAGACCAACTAAAAATAAACCCACGCAATCCGTTGTTGAACGTTATATACAGCTCAAAGCCTGTCGTTCAGTAGACGAGATTATCCCTTATAACACGGAAGAAGACCTTATGGATATCCTAAAATCTTTTGTGATAGATGTTAGAATTATTGGAGATGATTACAGAGACAAAAATTTTACAGGTAAAGACTATTGTGAAATGAAGGGTATTCAAATCTATTTTAACAAACGTGATCACAGATTCTCAAGTTCGGCTCTCAAAAAAGCAGTTTTTGAACAAGAATTAAAAAAAATTGACTCTACTTTAGGAAAACAAACTGTATGAAAATAAAATCGACTCCGTTAAATGATTGTTATATAATTGAACCAACTATTTTTGAAGATGACCGAGGTTATTTTTACGAAAAATTTAACGAACAAAGATTTGAAGAATTAACAGGACATAACGGACATTTTGTACAAGACAATATTTCAAAATCTTCATATGGAGTATTGCGAGGTTTGCATTTGCAAAAAGGAGAACATGCGCAGGCAAAATTAGTTTCATGTCTAGAAGGTAAAGTTTTTGATGTAGCTGTAGATTTGAGAGCGGACTCATCAACTTTTGGTCAGTGGTTTGGTGTAGAACTTACCGCAGAGAACAAATTACAATTTTATGTTCCTAGAGGATTCGCACACGGTTTCTCTGTACTATCAGAAACTGCAGTATTTTCATATAAATGCGATAATTTTTATAATAAGCTTTCAGAGGGAGGAGTTCTTTGGAATGATAAAGACCTCAATATAGATTGGAGACTATCGGCAGAGGATATTATCCTTTCTGAAAAAGATGAAGTGTTATCTCCATTTTCTTTGAAGAATTTTTAATATATTCGGGATTTAAATGTAACTAATAACTGCAAAAAATTTCGGATTACTTACAATATATTGTGATCCGGGATTTATAATAATATTGCCGAATTTATGCCAGTTTATTTTATAAAACATTTGCCTAAAATTTTTATGATAGGAGATTATACTATTATAAATCTTTTCTTCATTTTGGGCAAATTATGTTTTTTTGAGTTATATGGTGAAGTATTATTTGATCAAGATTATAAAGTTCAATTTGTTTTGCTTAATTTTTCTTGGTTTATCATTACAACAATCACAAGATTATACAGAAGTTTCTCATTTAAAGAATCTTCTTTACAATTCAATGCATTAACGAAGTCTCTTATTCTCTTTATTATATTTTCTCTAGTTTATCTGAATCTGGTTTTTTCAGTTAAAGTTAATTATCGTAGTCTGATTTCTTATTTTTTGTTTACGGGTTTTTTTATGGTCGTAACAAGGGTTATTCTGTTTTTATACAGAAAAAGAAATAGAGTGAAAATAGGAAGAAAACTCTATTCTCTTAATACTGTTTTGGTTGGAGAAAATAAATTTTCATTATCATTATTATCCAACAATGAAATGAGAAGATCTATGGGGATAAGAGGAGCTTATGCAATAGATGATAATTGTTCTACCAAAAAATATCTTGGAGGAGTAAATCAATTGTTTGAGGATCTGGAAAATGTAAAGATTAATAATATCATATTTTGTGACGATAGGATAGACATAGATTTATATAAGAATATTGTGGAAGTTGCAGAACATAAAATGATTCGAATCTATATGGTTCCTGATTTCAAATATGTAAGTATTGGCCCTCATCATTTTGATAGTATCAATCAGATACCATTTCTAAAATTATTGAAAGAACCATTGTCTGCTCCTAAAAAACAAGTTTTAAAAAGGATATTTGATATTTTATTTTCTTCCTTGGTTTTGATTTTTATTCTCTCTTGGTTAATGCCAATTGTTGCAATAATTATCAAATTAGAAAGCAAAGGCCCTGTGTTTTTTCTACAAAAAAGGTCAGGCTTTAAAAACGAGCCTTTCAATTGTATAAAATTTAGAAGTATGTCTGTAAACTCATATTCCGATGTAATGTCTGCCTCAAAGAACGATTCTAGAGTTACTAAGTTTGGAAGTTTTATGAGAAAAACCAGCATAGACGAATTACCTCAGTTTGTAAATGTATTTTTAGGACATATGTCTGTAGTTGGACCAAGACCACATATGTTATCCCAGACAGAGCAATATGCAAAAATTACAAAAAAATACATGTTAAGACATATCGTGAAACCGGGTATCACTGGTTGGGCACAGGTTATGGGTTCAAGGGGTGAGATTTTTAGTAATAAAGACATGGAAAATAGAGTAGAAAAAGATATTTGGTATATCCAAAATTGGTCTTTCTTTTTGGATTTGAAAATCATTTTTCTCACTTTTTATAATATTGTAAAAGGAGACGAGCAAGCTTATTGAATTTCTATTTTTAATAATTACAAATAACAAGGAGTCAAAATTTGATTCCTTTTTTTATTCCTAAATTTGCAGTCTTAAAATCTGAATATGCGTACTAAATCTGTTGGTAAAAAGAAAATTAATATTGTAACACTTGGTTGTTCCAAAAATGTCTATGATTCCGAAGTCCTAATGGGGCAGTTGGAAGCCAATGGTAAAAAAGTAGTACATGAGGAGAAGGGTGATATTGTTGTCATTAATACTTGTGGATTTATTGATAATGCAAAAGAAGAAAGCATTAATACAATCCTTGAATATGTTGATCTTAAAAATCAAGGGGTTGTAGAGAAAGTATTTGTAACAGGTTGTCTTTCAGAGAGATATAAGCCGGATTTGGAAAGAGAGATTCCGGATGTGGATAAATATTTTGGAACCCGTGATTTACCAATTTTATTGAAACATCTTGGAGCGGATTATAAACACGAGTTGGTAGGAGAAAGATTGACAACCACACCGAAACATTACGCTTATCTCAAAATTTCAGAAGGCTGTGACAGGCCTTGCTCTTTCTGTGCCATTCCATTGATGAGAGGTGCGCATATCTCTACACCAATAGAAAAATTGGTTATCGAAGCTCAAAAATTGGCAAAAAAAGGAGTGAAAGAATTAATTCTTATTGCTCAGGATTTGACATTTTATGGACTTGATATTTATAAGAAAAGAGCACTTGGGGAACTTTTGAAGGAATTGATCAAAGTTGAAGGTATAGAATGGATTAGGCTTCATTATGCTTTCCCGACAGGATTTCCCGAAGATGTTTTAGATATTATTAAGTCAGAACCCAAAATTTGTAATTACATAGATATCCCGCTTCAACATATCAATACAGAAGTGTTGAAAGCTATGAAACGCGGAACTACTTTTGAAAAAACAAATGCTCTTCTGGATAAATTTCGTGAAAAAGTTCCGGATATGGCTATTAGGACAACTTTAATTGTTGGCTTCCCCGGAGAAACAGAAGAAAGGTTTGAAGAACTAAAGCAATGGGTTCGTGATCAGAGATTTGATCGTCTTGGTTGTTTTACATATTCTCATGAAGAAAATACAACTGCCTTCGTTTTGGATGATGATATTCCTGAGGAAGTAAAACAGAGTAGGGTAGAAGAGATAATGGAAGTGCAGCAACAGATCTCTTGGGAAAAGAATCAGGAGAAAATTGGGAAAATCTTCAAATGTATCTTTGATAGAAAAGAAGGTGATTATTTTGTTGGTAGAACAGAGTATGATTCTCCGGATGTTGATAACACAGTTTTGGTTCCTGCAAAAGACGTTTATATTTCAATAGGAGAATTTGCTAATGTCAAGATTACTTCTGCTGAAGATTATGACCTGATTGGAGAATTAGTTTAACATACAATTTAAATACAAAGTACCACTTAATTTTAGGTGGTTTTTTTGTATTTGTTAAAAAAGTGTTTTGTTTTAATTAATTAGCTGGTTATCAGTGTTTTGTGTTTGTGTTGACATGATTTAATGGATTTAATTTTAATATTTTGTATTATTTTTAATTATTATATCGTTTTGTTGGTTGTTTTTTTAATTATTAATGTGGTTGTGTATGAATTATTAGCTAATATAAATTAATAATTAGGTAATAAATATTAATTTAAATATTTGTTTTGTTTTTAAAATGTTGATTTTCAGTATTTTTTTATTTTTCTGTCTTTGATTATAATTGAAAATTTTAAGAAATTATGAAAATATTTAACGTTTTTTAACAATTTTAAAAATCTGCCTCTATCATTGGTTTGAATGATGTTCAATATGGTAGATTCGCTTTTTTCTAGCTTCAAAAAAGTAAAACCGAAAGTTTAGAGAATTAGAACTCTATCTTTGCGGAGTCAAAACCCATAAATATTCAAAATGATGAAAAGAGCTTTTCTCGTAATCATAATGATGATTTCAACACTTGGTATATTCTCTTTTAAGAGCGTTGCCACTGATGCGAAAACAAGTTTTGTATCGTACTACCACGACAAGTTTAATGGTAGGAAAACAGCAAGCGGAGAGATTTTTAGTAATACTGCGCTTACTGCAGCAAACAAAACACTGCCTTTTGGAACTCTGGTAAAGATCACAAATTTGATCTCCGGAAAAAGTGTTGTTGTGAAAGTGAACGATAGAGGTCCTTACCATTCTGCAAGAGCCTTCGATCTTTCAAAAGCTGCTTTCAAATCTATTGCGGATATCAGAAGAGGTACAGTTGCAATAGAGTATGAAATTTTAGATTAAGGAAATTATCTTATTATGACAAGTAAAATATCCAATCAACTTCTGATTGGATATTTTATTTATTGATGGTTTTTATTCTTTTCTAAGCTTGACATTTTTTGTAAAAGGTTTTTCTTCATTAGAAAATATTTTCGCCCAATATAAAAGTGTAGACTGTTAACAGCAAAAAATAATTGCTGCAAATGATTTTCTAGGTATTGATTTTGATTAAAGTATAACAAATCATTATTGATGTAATATTCCAAATCTTTTCTGCTTTGCTCATTAATTTCTTCGTCTAGCAGAGAATCGTTTAGAATTATTTTTAATTCTTCTTTTAATTTTGATTCCAAAGGTTTCAGATTGGTGAAATTTTTATTGATTTTCTCAAAAGGCGTTGTTGTACTTACAAAGTCCAAAGCTTTGCTCAAATCTGCGAATAGATTAAATTTTTCTTCATAAATTTTATCGAAATCTAAGAACTCAGAAAATTGATTTCTCAATTCATATTCCTGATTCTGATTTTTTGCCAGACCAATGAAATAATGATAGATGTGAATGTCATTCTGGGTGATTTTCTCTTTCAGATTTTTTATTTGACTTTCGAGGATAGGGATTAGAGTTTTAGCTTCGTTGGCTTTATACTTTTTTCCATCATAGTCAAACGTTTTGATCGCATAGGTTTTGTCCGCGATAGAATTAATTACATTTTTATCATTCTCCAAAGCGATCAACGTGTAAACATCTTCAACTTTGTCTTTTGAAAAAAGATCTTCAAATGTATTTTTGGTTTGCGAGGGATTGTCCAGACTCAAATTAAATTGATTAGGATTTTTATTATCGTAATAATTATTGAAAAGTTTATTAAAAGTTCCTTTGTTATAGTTTTCTTCAAATTCAATTTTGAAAGTTTCAAAGTCCAGCTCAAATTGTGTTTTTTCGTATTCTACATTTGAAAAAAGTTTTGCAGTAAGTTTTTCGTCAGTAGCTTCGAAGTTTTTGAACAAAGTTTTTGCGGGTAAGTTATCTGTATCTTTTGTGATTCCGAGTTTTTGTAACCTGGCAATTCTGTCTTCTGTTGAAGGGTGAGAAGCCCATTGATTTTCAATATTTAATTTTGATTTATTGAAAAGGCCAGATTCTGTTGATTTTACAACCGGTAGATCGTATTTGAAATCAAGCTCGTTTTCATTGGCATAAAAATTCATTACAAAGAAGTGTTCTCTATAGATGTTTTTGCTTGATTTGTTTTCAGAAATTTTGTTGTTGTAAAAATTGATGACAGCATTGTAAGAATTGTCTGCCAAATCCATTCTCAAAAGCGATTCTTCCAAGGCCAAAGAACCAGCAATGTTGGCAGCAACTTCATCCGCATGAAATTCCATTTCTCTGGAAAGTGCCATATGACGGATGTTTACAAAAGAGTACATCTTTGTAAGAATCCATTTTATTCCTTGGGTTATCTTGATGGCTAACTCTGCGAAGAAGGCAAAAAATCCACTTGCACTGGCCCAACCTTTAACAGTGTTTTCATAGGACTCATCTTCATTGACTAGATTGAAAATGATTTGATTGACATTATAAACATAACTTCCAACTTTCATAGAACGTTGTGAAAAATGTCCGAATTCGTGAGCTAAAATTGCCTTAAGTTCTTGTTTTGTACAAGTGTTTACAAGTCCAATTCCAATAATCAGGTTCTTTTTGATAGGCAAAAACATACTCCAAAAACTAGAGTCGTAGAAAACACTTGCGTTTACATCATAAGCCAAGTAAACTTTTTTAGGAAAGTCTGTTCCTGCCTCTTTGACGATTTCGTCTATCATCTGAAAAAGTTGCGGTTCATCATTTCTATTGATTTCGGTTAGATTGCTCCGGTCGGTGATGTGTTGTTTGAAAAGAAATTTTATTAAGAAATAAGAAATTAAAACGCCCAAACTTGCTAATCCAATACCTAGCATCACAGTGAAGAACATAGGTTTGATACTGATTATCCAAAGTCCTCCCGCAATACAACCAATGGTTAAAGCGATCGCAGAAAGGAATAATAAAATGTAAACAATAATGAACAGAATAATAGCAATAATTGCTGATGTGCTTTTTTTCTTAAACTCTGGAGAAACCTGAATAAACATAAATGAGAATTAATTTTTTATAAAAATAAAGAATCAAACGCTATTTTTTCGAATATATTTAATTAATTGCTTAAAAAATTTTCACAAAAAAACCGCTCAGAACATCTGAACGGTTTCAATTTATATTGTTTCAGTTAATGAGTATTACATCATTCCTGGCATTCCGCCACCCATTGGCATTGCAGGTTCATCTTTTTTAACTTCAGTGATTACACATTCAGTTGTTAAAAGCATTCCTGAAACAGAAGCTGCGTTTTCAAGGGCAACTCTTGTTACTTTAGTTGGGTCAATGATTCCAGCTTCTAGCATATTCACGAACTCGTCAGTTTTAGCATTGTAACCAAAATCTGCAGTTCCTTCCGCAACTTTAGCAACAATTACAGAACCTTCACCACCAGCATTAGCAACGATTTGTCTCAAAGGTTCTTCGATAGCTCTCTTAACGATTTTGATACCTGTTGTTTCGTCAGCATTATCACCTTCGAAGTTAAGGGCAGAAACTGCTCTTACCAAAGCAACACCACCTCCTGCAACGATACCTTCTTCAACTGCAGCTCTTGTAGCGTGAAGTGCGTCATCTACTCTGTCTTTTTTCTCTTTCATTTCTACTTCAGAAGCGGCACCCACATAAAGTACAGCAACTCCACCAGCTAATTTAGCCAGTCTTTCCTGAAGTTTTTCTTTATCATAATCGGAAGTAGTTGTTTCCATCTGAGCTTTGATTTGGGAAACTCTTCCTTTGATTTGAGCCTCATCACCACCACCATTTACGATAGTTGTATTGTCTTTATCGATAGAAACTTTTTCAGCAGTTCCTAACATTTCGATAGTTACATTTTCCATTGTGAAACCTCTTTCTTCAGAGATTACTGTTCCACCTGTTAAAATTGCGATATCTTCCAACATTGCTTTTCTTCTGTCACCGAATCCCGGCGCTTTTACAGCAGCAATTTTAAGAGAACCTCTCAATTTATTGACTACCAAAGTAGCTAAAGCTTCACCTTCAACTTCTTCAGAGATGATCAATAATGATTTCCCACCTTGTGCAACTGGCTCAAGAACTGGTAATAATTCTTTCATAGAAGAGATTTTTTTCTCAACCAAAAGAATGTAAGGATTGTCTAATTCTGCAACCATCTTCTCAGGATTAGTTACAAAATATGGAGATTGGAAACCTCTGTCGAACTGCATACCTTCCACAACATCTACAGTTGTATCAATACCTTTTGCTTCCTCAACAGTGATAACACCTTCTTTACCTACTTTTCCAAAAGCTTCAGCGATTAATGAACCGATAGTTTCGTCGTTATTTGCAGAAACAGAAGCTACTTGTTTTACTTTTTCTGTAGAATCACCTACAGTTTGAGATTGTGATTTTAAGTTTTCAACCACTGCAGATACAGCTTTGTCGATTCCTCTTTTCAAGTCCATTGGATTGGCACCAGCAGCTACGTTTTTAAGCCCTTCTCTTACGATTGCCTGAGCAAGAACTGTTGCGGTAGTTGTACCATCTCCAGCGATGTCATTGGTTTTAGAAGCAACTTCTTTCACCATTTGAGCACCCATATTTTCTACTCTGTCCTCAAGCTCGATTTCTTTTGCTACAGAAACTCCGTCTTTTGTAACATGAGGAGCACCGAAAGATTTTTCGATGACAACGTTTCTACCTTTTGGTCCCAAAGTTACTTTTACTGCATTAGCCAATGCGTCAACACCTCTTTTTAGGGCGTCTCTTGATTCAATATCGAATTTTATTTCTTTTGCCATTTTTTATTGTATTAATGTACTTTGTACAATGCTATTAATGAATTTAATATCCACGAAAACTAAAATCAGTTTACGTACGTTTTACTTTTTACAATTAATTATCCAATGATTCCAAGTAAATCACCCTCTTTTACAATTAAATAATCTTTGCCTTCAAATTTTAATTCGGTTCCGGAATATTTTCCATAAAGAACTTTGTCACCCACTTTTACAGTTGTAGGTTCATCTTTTTTTCCAGGACCAACTGCTACGACAGTTCCTTCTTGTGGTTTTT
>QFQW01000081.1 GCA_003248755.1 Chryseobacterium sp.
TCAAACAATGAAGTGATTTTTTTATTTTTAATTTATGTTCTAAGATTTTATTGGTTTCCAAGAATTAAAAAAATCTTTTACTTTTTCAAGATTATAACCACTTACCTCTTCTAGTACACTGCTGTCTTGTATATGAATTTGTTTTCCATTTTCATCTAGAATGATAAATACAGGATAACCAAATTTCTCCCCCGGATTTCCATAATTAGTAAAGATTTTCTCATTCTTATTTTCCGGTGACCAATTCAAATGGTAATAGATATAATTATTATCTACAAGTTGTTTTAGTTCAGGTGTTTGTTGCACATAATTATTAAATCTAAGACACCAAATACACCAGTTACCACCAGCTTGAATAACTACATTTTTATGCTCTTTTTTAGCCTGTTTTATTGCATTTTGAATATCTAGAGCGGCATTAGCTTCAGGATGATAAGGTTTAGGTAATTTTGCCTTTTCTTCGGCAGCGGCTTTTTTCTTAGCTTCGATTTGTTCTTTGGTAAGTTCAGTGGTTTGAGCATTGGTAAGAGAAAATAAAAGCACTCCTCCAACAAACAATAATTTCTTTACAGATTTTCTCATTATTATTTATGATTGATTTTAATATAAAGTTCAAAGTTAATCAAAATTCCGGCCATTTTTCAGTATATTTGCCAATATTCATTATACATTGAATCAATTTTTATTCAGCATATTATTACTTATTTCGAGATTACCATTGAAGATACTATATGTATTTTCAGATATTATGTTTTTCATTAATTATTATATTGTTGGATACAGAAAAAAGGAAGTTTTAGAAAACCTTAGAAACTCTTTCCCTGACAAATCGGACAAAGAAATAAGAGAAATTTCGAGAAAATTCTTCTCCAACTTTTGCGATTATCTTGCTGAGATGCTAAAAGCTTTTACTATTAGCAACATAGAATCCCGTGTCAGAATGCAGCATCTGAACCAAGAGGTTTTTCACGAAGCTAAAGCTGAAGGTAAAAACGTAATCCTTTTATCCGGTCACGTTTTCAATTGGGAATGGTTCAATGCATTGGCTACCCTTGTTCCTCAAAAAGATTGTCATCCTGTTTACAGAAAAATGAGCAATAAATTCTGGGAACAAAAAATCAAATTAATCCGAAACAGATTCAATAATAAGTCTTTGGAAGCTAATGAGGTTATCAAACACATTTTCCGAACTCCAAATGATGGAAATTCTATTTATATGTTTGTAGCCGACCAAACTCCCAATGTACATTCGGTTAATTATGGACTTAAATTTCTGAATCAAAAAACACCTGCATTTGTAGGCTATGACAAGCTGTCTACGCGAATGGATATGGTTTTTATCTATTGCGAGATGAAAAAAGTAAAACGAGGGTTTTATCAAGTTAATTATCATAGAATTTATCCTGAAGGTGAAAAATTTGTAGAGCACGAAGTTGTAAGAAAATTCCATAAACTATTGGAAAACACTATCAATAAAAGACCCGACAACTGGCTTTGGTCACACAGAAAATGGAAGTACAAAGATTATATTAAAAAATATGACGAGTAATGACGGTTGCAATTACCATACTTAATTGGAACGGAAAAAATTGGCTTGAAAAATTCTTGTCATCAGTGATAGAATTTTCTAAAGAAGCAGAAATTTTTGTGATTGACAACGCATCAACAGATGATTCTGTCTCATTTTTGAAATCTGACTTTCCTTCGGTTAAAATAATTCATAATCCAAATAATTCCGGTTTTGCTGCGGGTTATAATGAGGGCTTGAAATCGGTTAAAGCTGATATCTATTGCTTATTAAATTCTGATGTAGAAGTCACCGAAAATTGGATTTCTCCAATTATAAAATTATTTTCCGAAGACAAAAACATTGCTGCAATTCAGCCAAAAATTCTTGATTATAACCAAAAAGATAAATTCGAATTTGCCGGAGCTGGTGGAGGGTTGATAGATAATCTGGGCTATCCATATTGCAGAGGACGTGTCTTTGATGATATAGAATTTGATAACGGTCAATACGATGACGAAACCGAAATTTTCTGGGCATCAGGTTGTTCGCTATTTATCCGTTCAGAAGATTTCTGGAATATGAACGGATTTGATGAAAGATTCTTTGCACATCAGGAAGAGATTGATCTTTGTTGGAGGCTGAAAAATTCTGGAAGAAAAATCTATTATACTGGAAAATCTAAAGTCTATCACGTTGGCGGAGGAACGCTTAACAAACAAAATCCACAAAAAACCTATCTTAATTTCAGAAATAATCTAACGATGATGCTGAAGAATCTTCCTTCTTCAAAAGTATTTTTTATTCTGTTTTTCAGGCTTTCTTTAGACGGAATTGCAGGGATTTACTTCGGATTCAAAAATGGATTCTCCCATCTTTGGGCAGTTTTCAAGTCACACGTTGGATTTTATTGGCAACTTCCAAAATCAATTCAATTAAGACAAAAAACTCAAATTAATCATTATTATCAAAGCAAATGGTTGATATTCAAACATTTTTTGGGTTCAAAAAATAATCAATAATGGATTTTATCGCTTTAGATTTTGAAACAGCCACTCATGAGAAAAATTCCGCTTGTGAATTGGGGATTTGTATTGTAGAAAATGGTAAAATTAAGGAAACAAAATCTTGGCTAATAAAACCACCCTCATTCCCCTATTTCAATCGACACAACATTGCAGTTCATGGGATTACACCGGAAGATGTACAGCACTCTCCTACTTTTGCCGATGTTTGGTACGAGGTAGAAAATCTTTTGTACGGAAGTCTAATGATTGCTCACAATGCTGCTTTTGATGCCAATGTTCTAAGAGGATGTCTCGAATATTACGGTTTTTTCAAACCCAATATCAATTATTTATGCAGTATTGGTCTGGCAAAAAAAGCTTGGAAAGACTTGAAAAGTTACGGTTTGAAAAATCTGGCAGAACAACATCAACTCAAGTTCAATCATCATCGTGCTGATGCTGATGCTGAAGTTTGTGCGAAAATTTCCTTGTTAAGTTTTGAAAGATTGATGATTACAAGTAATGAAGAAGTTAAAGATGTTTTTAGTAAAAGAATCAAGATTCTTTAATTACTTAAAACCTCAGAAACTAAATTGAATTTTGGAATTGCAACGTCAAAAGTTTCGTGATTCGCATTCTCAAAAATATAGTAACCTTCCATATTTCCTACCCCGGATTTTACAATCACATTAGAAAAATAATTAAATTTTTCACCACTTTCAATTACTGGAGTCAATCCAATAACACCAGCTCCTTCAACTTCGGTAAAACCAAATCCCAAATCATAAATTGTCCATTTTCTGGAAAGTAGCCTTATAGGAAAACCATTAAGATTTTCAATTTCAATATTATAACGAAAAACATAGCGATTTTCAGAAGGATAACTATTGTGGTTGTCATATTCTGCAGTTACACTCACTTTGACTTCTGATGTAATTTTTGAGACCATTTTCATTGGATTTAGATTAAGAAATACAAATATCCCGCCGAACTTTGGATTCATAAATAAGGTTTTAGTTAAATCTTTAATCCAATTTTTATTTAGATTTTATTCAATCGGTTAATTTCCTTAAATTTGTGAATCTAATAAAAAGAAAGTAAAAAAAAGAAATGAATTCCTACAAAAACCCATTGGAAGAACGCTATTCCAGTGAAGAAATGCTGTTTAATTTCTCGCACAACAACAAGTTTCAGAATTGGAGAAAGCTTTGGATAGCCCTTGCTGAAATAGAAAAAGACCTTGGTCTGGACATTACAGACGAACAAATCGCCGAATTGAAAGCCAATGCAGAAAACATCCATTATGACAAAGCCGCTGAATATGAGAAAAAATTTAGACATGACGTAATGGCTCACGTTCATGCTTATGGGGATGTGGCGCCTTCTGCAAAAGGAATTATTCACTTGGGAGCAACTTCGGCATTTGTAGGTGATAACACTGATTTAATTCAGATTCGTGACGGACTTTTAATCTTGAAGAAAAAGCTGGTTAACGTGATGAAAAATTTAGCAGATTTTGCAATTCAATATAAAGATTTACCGACTTTAGGATTTACACATTTCCAACCTGCTCAATTAACGACTGTTGGTAAGAGAGCAACTCTTTGGTTACAGAGTTTAGTTCTTGACATCGAAGAACTTGATTTCTTCTTGGAAACATTACGTTTCAGAGGAGTAAAAGGAACTACAGGAACTGCTGCAAGCTTCCTTGAGCTTTTCAACGGTGATTATTCTAAAGTAAAACATTTAGATAAAGAATTGTCGAAGAGATTCGGTTTCGAAAAGGTTTTCGGTGTTTCCGGCCAGACTTACGACAGAAAAATTGATGCTAAAGTGGTGGCTTTATTAGGAAATATTGCTCAGTCTGCCCATAAATTCACCAACGATCTGCGTCTTCTTCAAAATTTAAAAGAAATTGAAGAACCATTCGAGAAAAACCAAATCGGTTCATCGGCAATGGCTTACAAACGTAATCCAATGAGAAGCGAAAGAATCGGAGCATTAGCAAAATATGTTATGTCTTTGACAACTAGTTCTGCAATGGTCGCTTCAACACAGTGGTTTGAAAGAACGTTGGACGATTCTGCAAACAAGAGATTGACTATTCCGCAGGCGTTTTTAGCGGTTGATGCAATTCTATTGATTTGGAATAATATTATGAATGGAATCGTAGTTTATCCAAATAGAATCAACAAACATATTATGGAAGAACTTCCTTTTATGGCAACGGAATACATCATTATGGAGGAAGTGAAAGCCGGTGGCGACCGTCAGGAAATCCACGAAGTAATAAGAGTTCATTCTATGGAGGCTTCAAAAAAAGTCAAAGAAGAAGGTAAAGAAAATGACCTTATCGAAAGAATTTTGAATGACGGTTCTTTAAAACTAGATAAATCAAAATTAAAAGAGGTTCTCGACCCCAAAAATTTCATCGGTTTTGCGCCAATCCAGACGGAGGAATTCATTGCTAATGAAGTTCAGCCGATTATTGATGCTAATAAAGATCTGATAGGATTAGAGGCTGATCTTAAAGTATAATTTATGCAGCTTCGGCTGCATTTTTTTGTGTTTGTCATTCTGAACGAAGCACAGCGAAGTGAAGAATCTCTATGTAGATTTTATACCTCGAAATGATAGTTTAAATTAAAAATAAATCTAATAAATATCTGACATCTAATGTCTCAAAACAAAAGAATTTTCGTAGAAAAAAGAGGAATTTTCGATGTAGAAAGTCCAAAAATTTTTGATGAAGTAAAAGCGGTTGCTCCGTCTGTCCAAAGTGTAAAAGTCTATAACATTTACGATATTTTTGACTTAAACGATGGCGAATTCGAAAAGGTAGTTAACAGTACTTTCGTAGATCCGGTTACTGATATTTTAATTGAAGAAAATCCGGCAAAAGGAACTTATTTCGCATTAGAATTTTTACCGGGACAGTACGATCAGCGTGCAGATTCTGCTCAGCAGTGTATCGCTTTACTGACTGGAAATGAGAAGTCTAAAGTTAGAAGTGGAAAATTAATCGAGTTTGAAGGCGTTTCCGAATCTGATTTAGCGAAAATCAAAGACCTTTTAATCAATAAAATAGAATCTCAGGAAAAAGATTTATCAATTTTAGATATTCCTGCAGAAGAAACACCTTCACAAGTAATTGTTCACGATGGTTTCATCAATTTTGATGATACTCAGCTTGAAGAATTCTTTAACAATCACGGTTTTGCTTTAGGCTTGGATGATTTGAAATTCATTCAGGAATATTTTAAATCTGAACAAAGAAATCCTACGGAAACGGAACTAAAAGTTTTAGACACCTATTGGAGCGACCACTGTCGTCACACCACGTTTGAAACAGAATTATCAAATATTGAGTTTGAAGGACAATTCAAACATACATTGGAAACGATTTTCAATGATTATATCGAAAAAAGAAAATTCTTAGGACGCGAACTGAAACCGATTTCTTTAATGGATTTGGCAACCGTTTGCGGAAAATATTTCCATAAAACAGGCAATTTGGAAAACTTGGTGGTTTCAGACGAGATCAACGCTTGTACCATCCAAATCGAAGCGGAATACGACGGTAAAAAAGAACCTTGGTATTTGTTATTCAAAAATGAAACGCATAATCACCCAACGGAAATTGAACCTTTTGGTGGGGCTTCAACTTGTTTAGGCGGAGCGATCAGAGATCCTTTGTCCGGACGTTCTTTCGTTTTCCAGGCAATGAGATTAACGGGAGCAGCCGATGTGTTGGAATCTGTTGACAAAACCTTGCCCGGGAAATTGCCTCAAAAAACAATCACAAAGCAGGCTGCAAACGGGTATTCTTCTTACGGTAACCAAATTGGTTTGGCGACTACAATGGTTTCTGAAATCTATGACGACGGCTACAAAGCAAAAAGAATGGAAGTTGGTTTCGTTGCAGGAGCAGTTCCTGTAGATTGGGTAAGACGTGAAAAGCCTGAAGCCGGCGATTCTATAATCATTTTAGGAGGTGCAACGGGTCGTGACGGAGTTGGAGGAGCAAGTGGAAGTTCGAAAGAGCAGGACGAAACTTCTATCCATACGATGAGTTCTGAAGTTCAGAAAGGAAATGCAGTTGAAGAGCGTAAAATCCAGAGATTATTCAGAAATCCTGAAGTAACGAGACTGATAAAAAAATCGAATGACTTCGGAGCTGGAGGTGTTTCTGTGGCAATCGGTGAAATTGCTGATTCATTGGAAGTTAATCTGGATGTTTTGCCTTTAAAATACGAAGGTTTGAACGGAACCGAGCTTGCTATTTCCGAATCTCAGGAAAGAATGGCGGTTGTGGTTGAACCGAAAGATAAAGAAAAATTCATCAAATTCTGCGAGGCTGAAAATATTGTAGCTGTGGAAGTTGCAAAAGTGACCGACTCAGGAAGAATGCAGATGTTCTGGAAAGGCGATAAAATTGTTGACCTGTCAAGAGCGTTTTTGGATACAAACGGCTGTTCAAAAAGCCAGGAAGTTAAAATTAGGCATCTTAATGAAGTAAAAGAAGAAACTCCGGCATTTAATGAAGAGAATTTCTTGAAAATCTTAGGCGATAAAAATGTAGCTTCTCAAAAAGGATTACTTGAGATGTTCGATTCATCCATCGGTTCGACTACGGTTGCGATGCCTTTGGGTGGGAAATATCAGCAGACTTTGATGGAAGGAAGTGTTCAGACGTTGCCAATCATCGGAGCGAAAAATATCGAAACGGTTTCTTTGGCAAGTTGGGGATTCGATGCAGAGATTTCTAAGCAGAATTCTTTGTTAGGAGCTTCTTATGCCGTCGTTGAAAGTGTTGCGAAAATCGTTGCAATGGGAGGCGATTACAAAAATATCAGATTCAGTTTCCAGGAATATTTTGAAAAATTAGGTCAGAATCCTGAAAAATGGGGAAAACCTTTGGCTTCACTTTTGGGAGCTTATGATGCTCAGATTAATTTTGGATTAGCAGCAATCGGAGGTAAGGATTCCATGAGTGGAACTTATCAGGATTTGAATGTTCCGCCAACCTTGATTTCTTTCGCTTGTGCCAACGGAGAAAAGAAAAACATTATTTCTCCCGAATTTAAAGGCGAAGGAAATAAAGTCTATTTTTTCAATCATATTGCTCAGGAAAACGGGCTTCCGAATTATGATTCTTTAAAGGCTGTTTACGAATTCATTTTCGAAAACATCAAAGCCGGAAAAATCGTTTCTGTAAAAACAGTGAAAGAAGGCGGAGTTGCAGTTGCTTTGGCAAAAATGAGCTTCGGAAACAGGTTAGGTGCTGAAATTACGGTTGATGAAAATGCTTTATTAGTGAAAAATATCGGAAGCTTAATCATCGAATCTAAAGAAGAATTAAGTTCTGTAAATTTTCAATTAATTGGAGAAGTTAAAAATTCAAATATTATCAAAATTAATGATGCTGAATTCGCGATTGAAAAATTGTTAGCAGCTAATACAAACACCTTTGAAAACCTTTTTCCGACGGTTGAAAAAGAAAAATTGACAGTTGCAATTGATGAGAAATTAAATTCAATTAATCCAAGAAATATCATCATCAAAAAACACGGAATCGCTCAGCCAAAAGTATTTGCACCGGTTTTCCCGGGAACAAACTGTGAATATGATACATTAAATGCTTTCGCAAAAGAAGGTGCTGTAATCAGCAGTCTGCCATTAATTAACGTCAATCACCAACTATTGGATGAAAGTATTGATGCTTGGGTTGAAGAAATCAGAACTTCTCAGATTTTGGCTTTCTCAGGAGGTTTCTCTGCGGGTGATGAGCCGGACGGTTCTGCGAAATTCATTGTTAACGTTTTGAAAAACGAAAAAATGAGAAATGCAGTTCACGAACTGCTGGACAGAGACGGGATGATTATCGGTATCTGTAACGGTTTCCAGGCGTTGGTGAAATCAGGATTGCTGCCTTACGGAAGAATCAAAGATTTGGATGAAAATTCTCCGACGTTGGCTCACAATGCCATCAGAAGACATATTTCTCAAATGGTTGATGTGAAAGTAGTGAATGACGAATCGCCTTGGTTGAAAGGAATGAAAGACCAGGTCTTCACAATTCCGATTTCTCACGGTGAAGGTCGTTTTATGGCTTCGGAAGCGGAAATCCAAAAGTTGTATGAAAACGGACAGATTGCAACACAGTATTTAGATCTAGAAGGAAATATTGCGCACGGAATGCCGTTCAATCCAAATAATTCATTGTTTGGAATTGAAGGTGTAACAAGCCCGGACGGAAAAATATTCGGTAGAATGGGACACCCGGAACGTTTTGCAGAAGGATTAATGAAAAATATTCCAACCGCGAATTATCACAATATCTTTAAAAACGGAGTGGAATACTTCAAATAAGATTTCAGCTTTTAACAATTAAATAAAAATGACCGCTATCAAAATGGCGGTCATTTTTATTTGACAAATTGCAACATTTTTTCAATTCCTGAATCTTAATAATAGCAAGACCATCAAAAACTATTATATGAAACTTAAACAATTATTAACCTTATCTGCATTTATCAGTTCCATTGCAATATTTTCACAATCGTATAAAATCATCTACGATTTTAAATGGAAAACCGAAGAACATTCAAAAGATTATAATTCGGAATTGACAGTTCTTTTAAAGAATGAAGAAAAGTCTTATTTTGAATCCCTTGCAAAATTTAAATATGACTCCATAAAAACCAATCTGGTAAATGAAGGAAGCAGAAGTTTTCCAAGTCCAAAAGTACAATGGAAATTACAGCCATTAATCTTTAAGGATTTGAAATCTCAAACTACAATTACCGAAGTAAACTTTTTCGACACAGTATATTTGACAACTTATACCTGTAAACCAATTTGGAAAATCCAAAAGGAAAAAGGCAAACTATTCGATTATAATGTTCAGAAAGCGGAAACGGATTTTGGAGGCAGAAAATGGATTGCGTGGTTCACCAATGAAATTCCTATCAGTGACGGACCTTATAAATTTTTCGGATTACCAGGACTTATTCTTAAAATTTCCGATTCTGAGGAGAATTTCATTTTCGAAATCAAAGGACTTACCAAAGAACAATATAATATTGAAGGACGCAATGCTTACGATTCCAAAGTCAACCTCACGCCTGAAAAATGGGAAGCATTTTGGAGCAAATATCAAAAAGACCCATCGATGGTTTTTGCTAATCTCAATTCTCCTAATAATACTTTTACTTACGTCTATCACGGCATCAATGTAGACAGCAAAGAAGCTAAAGATATGTACAACAAGACCGAAAAAGAAAAAATCGATATTTTTAAAATCCCTATTGAAACCCAATCGTGTGAAAAATAATAGAGGAAAGATAAAAGACTTACAATCAGTAGTTAATATCCGCAAATAAATCTTTAATTATTTTACATTACTTAATTAAAAAAAATCAGAAAAAAAACATAAAAAACTGCAACATTTGTAATTGGTTTGCGTCTATTATATAGAACCGGAAAAAAACGAATAACTTTTTGAAAGCAACAACAGAAAATATCAGTGACAAAGAATTGTTGGAACGATGCAGTTCCGGAGACAATTCGGGGTATTCTCTACTCTATCATCGTTATTCTAAAGCTGTTTTCAATTCCATCTATCGTATTGTAAATGACAGAGAAGATGCGGAAGATATTCTTCAGGAGGTTTTTTTGAAAGCGTTTTCTGAAATCAAGTCCCTGAAAAATGTAGAAAGTTTCGGAAGTTGGATTAAGCGAATCGCCATCAATCAATCGCTAAATTATCTTCGAAAAAATAAAATCTATTTCACTGAAATTGAAGATGATAAAATATTGGACATAGAAGATGAAGAATTAGAAGCAAAGCTCGCTATGGAATCTCGTGTAAAAGAACTTCAGAATATTATCGCAGGATTTCCTTTGCAGACCAGAACGATTGTCAATCTTTATTTGTTCGAGGAAATGCCGCAAGAAGAGATAGCAAAGATTTTAAATATCCCGCACGCAACTGTAAGAAGTTATTACCACCGTGCTAAAAAGAAAATTTTTGAGAAATTAAACCCAAAACAGTACAATGAAAGATTCGCTTAAAAAATATATCAATGACCATCGAGATGAATTTGACAATCTCGAAGTTCCTGACGAAATGTTTGACAAAATAATGTCCAAACTGGATAGTTCTACTTCATCTGTTGGGAAAACACGTTCGTTATTTTCATTGAAAACCTGGGCAATAGCCGCTTCCATTACTATTATTTTAAGTCTAGGTATATTTAATTTGTGGCCAGAAAAAGAAATTGGCAAAACTGTTTTAGCAACAAAGCAAACTCCGAAAAAAGAAGATGAAATTCTAACTGATACTTCAATTCCTAAAAATGGATTAGAAACAATAAAAAAACAGACTGAAATAAAACAAAACGATAAAAAAATCCTTGCACATAACAGTTCTGATTATCCAAAACAATCAATAGACAATCAAACTTTTGCTCAGGATAATACTGAAGATAAAAATCATTCTGATAAAGCTAGCGCCATAGAATTGTTGAATAATGAATTTTCTGCCAGTTCCAGATTACAAGGGATTACTTTGGTCAGGAATTTATCCAATTATGATTCAAAAATAATCGATTTACTTTCTGAGAAAGCTATCTCAGATGAAAATACTAATGTAAGATTGGCAGCAGTTTCTGCCTTAGAAATACAAAAACAAAATCCTGTTGTAATAGATAGAATTCAACAAATCTTTATTGAACAGAATGACCCGATGGTACAGAAAGAATTGATTACCTTTTTGGCAGAAAAACAATCATCAGAGTTGAGCCCAGAAGTTAACACAAGACTTTTGACACTCGCTCAAGACCCTACAACAGTAGATTTTGTGAAAGACGAAGCCTATGCTGTTCTAATGAAATATTAAAAGCTTTTATATAAATAACTTATTAATTATTAACAAATTTAGATATTATGAAAAAGATATATTTGATTATGTTTGCTTTGATGACAGTTTCCTTCCAGGCGCAGGAAAATACAACTCAAGCAACTACAACAAAAGAAAACCCGAAGACCTACAAAGTCAATAAAAACAAAGGGAAATTACTCATTAATCTTGGAAAAGTAACAGTTGAAGGCTACAAAGGAAATGAAATCATTTTCTCTTTGGAAGGTAAAGCGCCTGCGGAGGACAAACGTGCAGAAGGACTGCAGGCAGTCAATGCTTTAGGACTTATAGACAACACAGGACTCGGAATCAATGTTTCTGAAAAAGATGGTGTTTTGGAAGTTAATCCATTGAAAAAAATCTCGTCTCCATCCATAAAAATATTAGTTCCGGAGAATGTGATTGTTTCCTTCAAACATCAGTCCCAATACGGTGGAAATGTTGTTTTCAGAAATATGCAAAATGAGATTGAAATCGCCTCCACTTACAACAATGTTCAGTTAGAAAATATTACCGGACCTGCAACGGTGAAATCTATCTATGGAAATATAGAAGCAGTTTTCAGCCAAAATGTGAAAGGTCCTTTATCCATTATTTCGGTTTATGGACATACAGATGTCAGCCTCCCAAAATCGGTAAAAGCCAACCTTAAAGCGACAACTTCGTATGGTGAAATCTATATTTCTCCGGATTTTAAAATTGAGCAAGAGAAGAAAACAGACGATGATTTAATTCGTTTTGGTAATGACCTTGTCGGAAAAGTGAATGGCGGTGGAACGGATATAGAAGTTCGTTCAGATTACAGTAAAATTTATTTGAGAACAAAATGAAAAGGCTGGTAATTTTTGTAATGACTCTCGTTTTCGGATTGATTACAGCACAAATACAGATTAATAAAAGCTTTCCCGCGACTAAAAATCAGAACATCTCTTTGAAATTCGATTATCCTCAATTGATTAAAATAAGCACCTGGGACAAAGATGAAGTTCAGATTTCGGGAACTGTAAACATCAATGACAATGAAAATAATGATGCTTTTCAAGTCAAAGAATCGAAAGAAGGAAATTCTCTTATCATCGAAGGCAGCGTTTCCGGAATAGACAACATTCCACGTAGAATTACGGTTCAGAAGGGAAATGAGAAACTAACTTTTAAAACCAAAGAAGATTATCAGCAATATTGTAAAACCAACGGTGTCACTTTCAACACGATGTCCAATGGTGTTGACATTGATATTGAATTGGAAATCAAAGTTCCAAAATCTCTTAAAACTCAAATTGAAGCCAAATATGGATTGGTAGAGGTTAAAAACTTCGGTGGAGAAATCAATGTTAATGCAACTTATGGAGGAATCGATGCTACAATTAAAAACATAGGAAAACTCTCTGCTGAAACCTATTATGGACAAATCTATTCAAATTTGGAAACCAAATTTGCCGGAAAAGATTCGGATGATTTTTATACCTTAGTGACTACAACATTAGGAAACGGACCTCAATACAGTCTTGAATCCAAATATGGAAACATCTATCTAAGGAAATAATTAAATGAAGAACGAAATCAATAATAAAAAAATGACTGTCATCAATGGCGGTCATTTTTCAGATTTGGAAGGTTTTTACAATGAAGTTTCTGAACTTTTTATGAAAGATGAAGATTGGAACGTGGGGACTTTGGATGGTTTTGATGACATTCTTTACGGCGTTGATTCCGATATTACTTGGAAAGATTCTCAGAAATCAAAAGAGGATTTAGGTTTTGATTTGACTAAGGAATTTTATGAAAATAAAATCAGACGAGACAAACCTTTCAATGTCAAATTGATTCAACAAAAATTGGATGATTTGATTGATGGAAGCGGGCAAACTTTATTCGAAATTTTAGTTGAAATTATAGAATCACACCAAAATATTAAACTAATTTTGGACTGATTTAAAACAAGACAATGAATAAGATGATTTATGGATTATTCTTCGGTGACAGCATTACTTACGGAGAATACGACGGCGTTTTTGGAGGCTGGGTTGATATTCTGAAACGATATGCTTTGCAAAAATATAATGACGGAAGCAACGAATTGATTCTTTTCAACCTTGGAATCGGTGGCGAGACAACGGAAGGTTTGCTCAATAGAATTCCATACGAAATGAAAGCCAGAAATTCTGCAGACGGGAATATTATTTTCTTAGGTTACGGTGCCAATGATTTGGCTTCAAAAGATGGAATCCAATTTGTAAGTCCTGAAAAATTCAGAATTAATATCGAAAATGCAATTCAAAATGCTAAGCAATATTCCAGCGACATTTATTTGGTAAGTATTCTTCCTGTTTCAGCAAGCATCGATTCCAAAGTTTCTCCAACCGGAAAAGTGAGAACCAATGAAGATGTTTTAATTTACAATCAAATTCTGAAAAACATTGCGGTTGAAAATTCACTCAACTATATCGATTTTCATTCAGCTTTTTTAGAAGACAAAGAGATTTTGCTTTCCAAAGACGGTGTTCATCCCAACGAAAAAGGTTACGGAATGATGGCTGAAATTGCCATTCCAATCATTGAAAAATATCTTTAAAATTTAATTTTTAACGCAAAGGCACAAATCATTTACTATAAATTCTAATATTTTTAAGGCACAAAGTTTTTAACTTCGTTAAAAGTGAAATTCTCCGATTTTCTTTGCGACTTAATACATTTTTATTAATATTAATTTTTGCGACTTTGCGATAAAAATAATTCTGTAAAAACAAGTTTAAATATTTTTAAAAGCATATTATTCTTTCTGAAAATTTCAGAGAGGATTTTTTGTGAATTACTTTTAGCACAATCTTTGAATTATTCTAAAAAATTCAAGTTTATGAGTGCGGTTAATGTAAAGACAATTATATTAAAGATATTAAAATGGATAGGAATCAGCATTGCTTCTATCCTATTTCTAATGTTCATTATTCCGATACTTTTTCCAGGAACGATTTCTCAACAAGTAAAGATTTTTGCAAATAAACATCTTGCAGGAGAATTGGATTACAAAAAAACGCATCTTACTTTTTTCCGCCACTTCCCTTCTCTTACAGTTTCTGTGGACGATTTCATTTTGAAGGGCTCGAAACCATTTGAACAAGATACACTTCTTGCAGCAAAAGAAGTCGCCGTTGGAATCAACCTGAAAAATCTGATCTTTGATAGAGAAGTCAAAATTGATGAGATCTATGTGAATGATGCAATAGCCAATGTTTTTGTAAACTCTAAAGGTGAGGCCAATTATAATGTTTATGTCTCTAAGCCATCTGAAAAACCAAAAGACACAACTGGAGCCGGCGCTTCAATTAAATTGGATTTAATCAAATTAAAAAACTGGAATGTCAAATATAATGACCACGCTGCGAACATTTTGGTTAATGCAAAAGGTCTTAATTATACAGGAAAAGGCGGATTAAGTGAAGATATCTTCGATTTGGAAACCGATCTGGATATTGATAAAGTTGATTTTGCTTTGAACCGGATTTGGTATGCACAACAGAAAACTTTACACGCAGACCTGATTACAAGAATCAACACCAATGCATTGACATTTGTTTTAAGAAAAAATGAATTGAGAATCAATGAACTTCCTCTGAAATTCACTGGATTTATAAGTATTCTTAGAGACGGATACAATATTAATATCAATGCGGCTTCTGAGAAAACAACGATTCGGGATATGATTTCCGTCTTACCACCGCAATACCTGGATTGGGCAAAAGACACGAAAATCGAAGGTAACAGCGATTTGTTTTTCAGTTTGAAAGGACGATTCAGCGAGCCAAAAAATCTTAAGCCTGATTTGAAAGCAAGTTTGAAAGTTAATAACGGTTTTGTTTCAAACAGCAATGTACCGGTTCCGATGAACAATCTTAATATGGATCTGAATGTTGATTTACCCTCGCTGGATACCGAAAAACTCCTGCTCGATTTGAAAACTTTGAGTTTTGATTTAGGCAAAAATAATAGCTTTCGTGCAGTTGTAAAAACACAGGGATTGAACGAAATGAAAGTCAATGCCAATATAAAAGGGGCTGTTGATTTAGCAACTTTGGATGCAGCATTAGGTTTAAAAGATATTGAACTGAAAGGTCTTATGAATAATGATATTCAGTCAAATGGAACTTTCAGTCTTGATAAAAAATTATTCCCGAAAACAAAAGGTTATTTTAATCTGAAAAACGGCTGGCTTAAAACAAAATATTATCCAAATCCAATTCAGAACATCAATATTTTAGCGAATATCCATAATACGGATGGGACATTCAAAAGTCTGGGCATAAAACTCGATCCTTTCAAATTTGATTTTGAAGGCAATCCGGTTTTCGTAAATGCTGATTTGCAGGATTTTGAGGATCTATTATACAAAGTCCGGGCAAAAGGAGTCCTGAATGTTGGCAGAATTTATAAAGTTTTCAAAAAAGAAGGCTTGGATATCAGCGGACTGATAATGGCAGACTTATCCCTGAATGGCCGCCAAAGTTATGCAACAACCGGACAATACAGCAAGCTCGATAACAGAGGTAATCTCATTTTAAAAAACATAAAAGCAACAACCGAATATCTTCCGAAATCATTCTATATCAAAGAAGGCAATTTCGAATTCGAAAATGAGAAAATGTGGTTCAGGAAATTCTATGGTAATTACGGAAAATCCGATTATTCACTCAATGGATATTTATTGAATACCATCAATTATTTCATCGAAAGAAAAGGAACATTGCACGGGAAATTCCATTTGAAGTCCAATTATATTTTGATTGATGAATTTATGGCACTGAAGGAAGGTGATAACAAGGACAAATCACTGGCTGTAGAATACGCTAAAGAAGAACATCCTAAAAGCAGCGGCGTTGTAATTGTCCCAACCAATCTTGATGTTTCTTTGGAAGCTGGGGCCAAAAAAGTAGAATTCAAAGGACTTGGTTTGAACAATCTGGCAGGACTGGCTTCGGTTACCAAAGGCGAAATTTATCTGAAAAATACAACGTTTGATATCATCGGTAGCCGAATGGGAATCGATGCACGATACCAGAATGAATCTCCGATTACTGCCAATTATGATGTGGCTTTGAAAGTTGATAACTTCGATGTTCAGAGAGCTTATAATGAAATCGATATGGTCCGTGAAATGGCCACTGCAGCAAAAAATGTGAAAGGAATCGTCTCTTTGGATTACAAGCTGAAAGGCGATTTTGACAGCAATATGAAGCCTATATATCCGTCATTAGAAGGTGGTGGAAATGTAAATCTTAGAGATGTAGAAGTCAAAAATCTGAAGATGCTGTCAACAATTGGCGATAACATTGGTGCAAACGCATTTAATAATCCTGATATGAAAGGCGTAAACATAGAAAGTCATATCAAGAATAATCTGATTCATGTTGAGCCGTTTACTTTCAAAGTTTCTATTCTGAGACCTACGATTAGTGGAACTACGAGCTTCAATGGTCTACTCGATTTCCGGGTGAGAGTCGGTTTACCACCAGCTGGCTGGATTGGATTTCCAGTTGTGGTAACTGGAACGCACGAGAAACCGAAAATTAAAATCTTCAGCAAAACCGGACAAGGCATCGTAGAAGCTTTGTATAATACCAAATCCAACAAAGTTATCCGAGAAGAAAAACGAGCCGATAAAAAGTCCCGAGCACAACAGAGAAAAGAAAAACGCGCTCAGGAAAAGAAAGCCGAAAACGCAGAAAAGCAGATTGATAAAGATTTGAAGAAGAAATAAAAGGAAAGCTCCAACTGATTGGAGC
>QFQW01000082.1 GCA_003248755.1 Chryseobacterium sp.
AGCATACGACATTGCATTAACTGGTATTAATAATCCAGGTTCTTATTCCCTGCAACCAACTTATTATGACGTCAATGTAGGTTCAAATGATCGCAATGCAGAATGTATGTTGTATGCTGATCACACTGCATCCAGCACATATTATAATGAAGGAGACCCAACAGGTTTTGGTTCAGGTTGGGCGCCAGACAACTTTGCAGCTTGGATGCAGACTTGGAACTATCCTAATATTAAAAGTAGCTCTTCACCTACAACTTGGACTGCGGTCAGCCCTGTACAAAGAGCGGCAGCTCAACCTTTGGGACGTCCGTGGACCCGTATGTGTCCTCCAATTGGTGTAATCAAAAATACGTTCGCAGACAAGACAAACGATTCTAGATATGATGGGACTTTTGTAACTACATATAGAGGGAATTGGAACAAGACCGGAACTGGTCTTACAAATGTCTCTACTTTATATAATGCTAACAACTTACCAGTACAACCAGGAGGTGCAATACTTAGTTTTTTAAATGATGATTCTCAACCTGTAACATATCCAACAGGTGCAGGACAAAGTGGTGTCGGAGCAGGAACATTACCTGGTAGAGCAGATTGGGTAGTGAATCCTAATGGTATCAGTAGAATAGTTTACCCTGGTTATTGGAAAATAGGTACATATACTACTCTTGATCCTGATGGACTTGGATATCCAAATGCGGCACTTACCCGTCCTTTTAATGTAGCCAAATTCTCTGAATTTTATTTTATAGCAGCTGAAGCTGCTGTAAAAGGAGCTTCCGGATCGATGACAGCAAGAGATTTAATTAATGTAATTCGTGCTAGAGCAGGAAAATGGAAGTTTAACAATGCCCAGAATGTGGCTTTTGTAGCTGATAACAGTGCTGCTATGGTCGCTGCAACACCTTCAACTATTACAATAGATTATATTTTGGCTGAAAGATCAAGGGAATATTATGGTGAGTTTTACAGATGGTTCGATTTAGTAAGAACACAAAAATGGCAAGAATATGGAGCAACTTATCAAATTGGAGGTACTGCTTATGGAGATCATACACCTCAGACGGTTACTAGAAATATTCAGAAATTCCATTACTTAAGACCTATTCCTCAAGGACAAATAGATGCAATGGAAATGTCAGCTGAAGAAAAAGCAAAATACCAAAACCCTGGTTATTAATAAAATTTTAAGTTCATATCAATCACTAGCAAAGTAGGCGTGCAAGCGCGCCTGCTTTGTTTAATGATTAAATTTATATACATTATGGAAAAAACATGGCGTTGGTTTGGGAAGAACGATAAGATTAAATTACAAACACTTCGACAAATTGGTGTGGAAGGCATTGTTTCCGCATTGCACGATGTTCCTAACGGAGAAATCTTGAGCTTAGAGGCTATTAATGATTACAAAAACTATATAGAAAGTTACGGGCTTCGCTGGTCTGTGGTGGAAAGCCTGCCAGTGAGCGAAGCAATCAAATACGGTGGTGAAGACCGTGATTTTTTAATAGAAAATTACATCAATAGTCTCGAAAATCTTGGTAAAGCAGGTATTACGACGGTTTGTTACAACTTTATGCCGGTTCTCGACTGGGCCAGGACAGACCTTTTCTATGAATGGGAAGATGGTTCATCATCTCTGTATTTTGATAAGGCCAAATTTGCTTATTTCGAAATCCATATTCTCAAAAGAGATGGAGCAGAAAACGATTATACGCTTGAAATTCTCCAAAAAGTTGAGGAATTAAAAAATACACTGACAGAAGCCGACAACTATGATTTGATTGATTCGGTCATTGTAAAGACACAAGGGTTCGTGAATGGGAATATTAAAGAAGGCGATTTGAATCCGGTAGAAAAGTTCAAAAATTTATTGGCTTTGTATGACGGAATCGATAAAAATCAACTTCGTGAAAATTTAAAATATTTCCTCGAAAAAATAATGCCGGTTTGCAAAGAATGGAACATTCAAATGTGTGTGCATCCGGATGACCCGCCATTTGCATTGCTCGGTTTACCAAGAATTGTAACCAATGAAGACGACATCGATTGGTTTTTGAACGCAGTAGATAATCCTCACAACGGATTGACGTTCTGCGCAGGTTCTTTAAGTGCAAATCTTCAGAATGATGTTCCAAAATTAGCTCAGAAATATGCCCACAGAACAAAATTTGTTCACCTCAGAAGTACAAATGTTTTTGAAAATGGAGACTTCATCGAAGCGCATCATTTAGCAGGTAGAGGAAAATTAATAGACGTTATCCGTGTATTTGAAAAAGAAAATCCCGATTTACCAATGAGAATAGACCACGGAAGACTGTTGTCGGAAGATATTGATAAAGGCTACAATCCAGGATATTCCTTTTTAGGAAGAATGTTGGCTCTAGGACAAATTGAAGGCGTAATGGCAGCTGTCAATTCTGAATTAAATTAAAAGAAAGAATCCGAAGGATTCAACATCAGTAGCCGTAGGTACAACCTATGGAAAAAATCGGATGTAATTTCCAACGAACCCGAAGGGTTCAATATGAGTAGCCTTAGGTGAAACCTATGGGAAAATATAAAATTGAGACAAACAGAACCCGAAGGGTTTAATATCATTCATCAATTATAAATTATCATTCATTAATAATGAACAACATATTCAGCATAAAAGATAAAGTAGTGGTCATCACAGGCGCTTCCGGTGTTTTGGGTGGAAGTTTGGCAAAAAGTTTCATTGAGGCTGGGGCAAAAATTGTTGCAGTCAGTAGAAATCAGGAAACTCTGGATTCCCGCGTAAAAGAGCTCACAGATTCAGGTGGTGACGCATTTGCCGTAGAAGCCAATGTAATGAACATCGAAAGCCTCGAAGCTGCTTCGAAAAAAATCATCGAAAAATATGGCAAAATAGACATTCTGCTGAACATTGCGGGCGGAAATATTCCCACAGCAACTTTATCTCCTGAACAATCTTTTTTCGATATGAATATGGAGGGGTGGGATGAGGTCACTAATCTCAACATCAATGGAACCGTTTATCCAAGCTATGTTTTCGGAAAAGTGATGGCGGAGCAGGGAAGCGGAAGCATTGTTAATATTTCTTCAATGGCCGCTTATTCGGCGATTACAAGAGTAGCCGGATATTCGGCAGCGAAGTCGGCAATTACCAATTTTACCCAATGGCTGGCTTCGGATTTGGCACTGAAATTCGGGGACAAAATTCGTGTGAATGCTGTTGCGCCCGGTTTTTTCATTGGTGACCAAAACCGTGCTATTTTACTGCATCCGGATGGTTCTTTGACAGATAGAAGCAAAAAAGTGATTGCCAAAACACCAATGCAAAGATTCGGAGAAGTGGAAGAACTGAATGGAGCCGTACAGTTTCTCTGTTCAGATGCAGCAAGTTTCATAACGGGTGCTTTAATCCCTGTTGATGGTGGTTTCAGCGCCTTTAGCGGGGTGTAGACTTTAAATATTATTTTCTTTATACACTTGCAGGACCTTAAAAGATATTCTCAATTAAGGTCTTGTTTTTAAAGATTTTCTTATAATAAGATAAAATAAATCTTATCTGAATCAACAGAGATTTGATTTAAAAAAAATTGAATAATGAATCATTCCATTAAAAATAAAGGAATTTTCGGAGAATCATTTTTGCTGGAATCGGCAAAGGCGGAGAATCTCTATTTTGGCTATGCGGAAGGAATGCCGATTATCGATTATCACAATCATCTGGAGCCTCAGGTTATTTCAGATAATCAGAATTTCCGTTCTCCGACAGCGATTTGGCTGGATGGCGACCATTATAAGTGGCGTGCGATGCGAAATTTCGGGATTGACGAGCGATTCATTTCCGGACAGGCAACCGACGAGGAAAAATTCCAAAAATGGGCAGAAACAGTTCCTTACACGCTTCGGAATCCCTTGTTTCACTGGACACATCTGGAGCTCAAAAATTCTTTCGGGATTAAGGAATATTTGTCTGGCAAAAATGCGGACGAAATTTACAGCTCGATGCAGGATGTTTTACAGCAACCCGGATTTACGCCACAGAATCTGCTCAAAAATTATAAAGTGGAAGCACTTTGTACAACAGATGACCCGGCTGACAATCTGGATTATCATAAAGAATTAAAAGCAAGTAACTTTAATACAACGGTTTTGCCAAGCTTTCGTCCGGATGTTTACATCAACATTATTGATTCCGAATCTTATATTCTCAATATTAAAAAACTTGAAAAAGCTTCAGGAATCAATATTAATTCAGTTTCAGATTTACTAAACGCACTTGAATCCCGAATCAATTACTTTGATGAGATTGGCGCAAAAGTTTCAGACCACGGCTTCGAATATTTTCCGGACACGACCCGGTGGAATTCGGATTTAGAAAAAGAATTTTCAGAATTTCTAAAAGGTAACCAACTTACATTTTCCAATCCGGATGCGCTTTGCGGATTTCTTTTGAAAGAACTCTGTAAAATGTACTCTGATAAAGGCTGGGTTCAGCAGTTTCACGTTGGCGCAACCAGAAATAACAATTCCCTGATGCTAAAAAATATCGGAACAAATACAGGTTTTGATGCAATTGGAGAACAATATTTTGCACAAAAGATGAGCATTCTTTTTGACGAGCTCAATTCCGAAAGTAAACTTGCAAAAACAATTATTTACAATCTGAATCCTGTTTATAATGAAGTTCTGGCATCTCTTGCAGGCAATTTCAACGAATCAGGAATCAAGTCGAAAGTACAGTTCGGCGCCGCCTGGTGGTTTCTGGACCAGCTGGATGGGATGCAGAAGCAGATGAACACGCTTTCCAATATTGGACTGATAAGCACATTTGTCGGAATGTTGACCGATTCCAGAAGTTTTTTGTCATTCTCGAGACACGAATATTTCAGACGATTGCTTTGTAATATGTTCGGAAACGAGATGGAAAAAGGTCTTATTCCCGATGACGAAAAATGGGTTGGAAAAATCATTCAGGATATCTGTTATTATAATGCGAAAAACTACTTTGAAATATGAAAAGTCCTGAAGGGAAGAATTAATAAAGAATAGGATGAAGTCCTATCAAACTAAAATGAAATTTCACAGAACCCGAGGGTTCAATATTAATAGCCCCAGGTGTAACCTGTGGGATTTATATAAATGAATTTAGAACCCGAAGGGTTCAACAAAAAAAGATGGCTTCAAATAAAATTTTATGTTTCGGCGAATTGCTTTTGCATTTTGCTCCGGATTCTGAAGGAACTTGGCTGAAAAATCAAGCTCTCAAAATTTACGTTGGCGGAGCTGAATATAATGTTGCTTCGGCACTTTCGAGATGGGGAAATCAGGTTTGTTTGTATTCTGCGTTACCGGAAAATTATCTCGGCAATCAGTTGGAATTAAAATTAAATGATGAAAAAATAAAAGTTCTTGCAGAGAAGTCAAATGGCAGAATGGGAGCTTTTTACCTTCCTTTTGATGGTGATATGCAGAATGCGAAAGTCATTTACGACCGTTTCCCGTCAGTTTTCACAGAATCGGATTTTTCAGATTTTTCTGATGACGAAGTTTTTAAGGATGTAACCTGGCTTCATATCAGCACCATTACGCCTGCTTTGAGCGAGAACGCTTTCCGGAAATGTCTTGATTTGATGAAGAAAGCCAATGTCCGAAATATCAAAGTTTCTCTGGATTTGAATTACCGTGCATCGCTTTGGCAGCATCAGAATCCTTACGATAAAATCTCTCAATTAATACCATTTGTTAAGGTTTTAATGGGAAATATCTGGTCGATTCAGGAATTCTTAAATATCCCAATCGAATATGAATTGAATGGAAATTTTAATGATGAGAACCTTCTAAAACAAGCTGAAAAATCAGCTTCAGAAATTCAGAAAAAATATCCGAATGTAGAATTGATTGCCAACACATTCCGATTCACAAAAGGTGATGAGGTCAATTATTTTGCGACTATATATTCTGAAGAGAAATTATTCATTTCAGAGCAATATTATTCGGATAAGATTTTGGAAAGAGTCGGCAGCGGCGATTCCTTTATGGCAGCTTTGATTCACGGAAGCATAAAAGGAAATTCAATCCAAAAAATCCTGGATGATGCTGTAAAAGTGGCTTTCAAAAAACTTTTTGTACAAGGCGATACCATCAACGAAACGATTAATATCGAAAATTTATGAGTTTAAAAATCATACAAAAAATAAAAGACCAAAAGATAGTTCCATTGTTTTACAATGATTCTTTAGAGGTTTCAAAATCGATTGTAAAATCGCTTTATGAAGCAGGAATCCGTGCGGTAGAATATACCAATCGTGGTGAATTAGCTTTAGAAAATTTCAGAAAACTGAAAGAATTAGCAGTAACAGAATTTCCGGAACTCTCTTTAGGAATCGGAACAGTGAAAAACATTTCAGAAATGGATGCTTTCATTGATGCAAAAGCTGATTTTATCATTACGCCAATCATTAATGAAGAACTGGTAAAACATTCCGTTGACAAAAATATTCTGTTGATTCCGGGATGTTTCACGCCGTCGGAGATCAATATCGCTTATCAAAACGGATTGAGAATAGTAAAGGTTTTTCCTGCGGATTTGGCCGGGAAAAATTACATCAAATCGATTTCTCCGGTTTTCCCGGAAATGGAATTTATGCTGACAGGCGGAATCCATGCAGACGCTCAGGATATTTCCGAATGGATGAATGGTGGCGCAGTTGCGGTCGGACTTGGAAGTGCTTTGGTCAAAAAAGAATTTTCCGATGAACAGCTAAAAGAAAAAGTTGAACAATTATTATCCCTCTTAAATCAAAAATAAGATGCAGGCACCCCAAAAAAAGAATCTGAGATGGTTTATGTTGTTCCTGGTTTTTTTGGCAACAACAATCAATTATCTCGACCGCCAGGTGATGGGCCTTCTAAAGCCTACTTTGGAAGCAGAATTTAGCTGGACAGAAAAAGATTACAGCTATATTGTGATGGCTTTCACGGCATCGTATGCTTTGGGAAATCTTTTGATGGGAAGGTTTGTAGATAAAGTGGGTTCCAAAATCGGATATGCTGTGTCTTTGGTGGTTTGGAGTTTGGCATCTATTGGTCATGGTTTCGTGAAAAGTACCATCGGATTTTTGTTTGCTAGAACAGCATTGGGACTTTCAGAAGCGGGTAACTTTCCGGCAGCGATAAAATCTGTAGCGGAATGGTTTCCCAAAAAAGAAAGAGCTTTGGCAACAGGGATTTTCAATTCGGGAGCAACAGTCGGGGCTATTTTAGCGCCTGTTTTGGTACCGTTTATTTTAGGACATTACGGCTGGCAGGAGACTTTTGTCTGGATTGGAGCGGCCGGGCTTTTATGGCTTGTACTTTGGTGGCGCTTTTATAACAAACCCGAAGATAATAAAAATCTCTCTGCAGAAGAACTGGCTTACATCAAAAGTGACCAGGAGGAGAATCAAAACAACCTTCCAAGCGCACCTCTTAAAGATATTCTGAAACTGAAAGCAACCTGGTCTTTTGCCATCGGGAAAATGATGACCGACCCAATCTGGTATTTCTTTATGTTTTGGTTACCGGCTTATTTTGCAGATGTTTTCAAAATGGATTTGACGAAACCTTCATTACCATTGATTTTAATCTATGGAGGAACAACGATTGGCAGTATTGGCGGCGGTTATTTGTCTTCTGCTTTAATCAACAAAGGCTGGGAAATCAGCAGAGCCCGGAATTTTACAATGCTATTGTTTGCATTGCTGGTAGTTCCGGTGATGTTTTCAAAATACCTGGATAATATGTGGATGATAACGGTTGTAATTGCATTTGCAACAGCTGCACATCAAGGTTGGGGAGCGAATCTGATGACAAGCGTGGGCGACAAGCTTCCCAATAATTATGTAAGTTCAGTCATTGGATTTGGTGGAATGTTGGGCTCTGTTGCAGGAATTATTTTCCCACTGTTCATCGGAATTGTTTTGGATGCATTCAAAAAATCAGGAAATATCAACGGCGGTTATAGCATCATTTTCTTCATTGCCGGAATGTCTTATGTTGCAGCCTGGCTGGTAATTAAATTAATTAATAGAAAACCAGCTGTAAAAATCAGTTAAAAAATAAATGAACCAAAAACATTACATATTAATCATCTGTCTTTTTCTAAGTGGATTTTCCCTGGCTCAAAAAGGAGGGAAGAACAAACTTTGGTATGACAAACCCGCCAAACAGTGGGTGGAAGCATTGCCAGTTGGAAACGGAAGATTGGCTGCAATGGTTTTTGGCGACCCTTCCCGGGAAAAACTTCAGCTGAACGAAGGTACTTTTTGGTCGGGCGGGCCTTCCCGGAATGATAATCCTGATGGACCAAAAGTGTTGGATTCTATCCGGTATTATTTATTTAACGGAAATTACAAAAGAGCTCAGATTCTTGCGGATAAAGGATTGACAGCGAAAAGCCTTCACGGTTCTGCTTATCAGAATATTGGTGATTTTACGCTTGATTTTAGTAATGTTAATGATGTTAAAAATTATTACAGGGAATTAGATATTGAAAAAGCAATCACAACCACGATATTTACTTCCAACGGAATTAATTTCAAAAGGGAAGTGTTCGCTTCAATTCCGGATAATGTTATTGTAATTAAATTAAGTTCGGACAAAAAAAATGCACTGAATTTCACAGCCAATTTCAACAGCGAACTTAAGAAAAACATCGTAGCCATTGATTCCAATACATTGCAGATGGACGGATTGTCTTCAACTTTGGATGGAATTCAGGGTCAGGTTAAATTCAATGCACTTGCAAAATTCATCAATAAAGGTGGAAAAACGGCAGTTTTGAGGGATGGAATTTCGGTAAGCAATGCTGATGAAGTACTGATTCTAATTTCCATAGCGACCAATTTCACAGATTACAAAACTTTAAACACAGACGAAGTTTCAAAAAGTAAAAAATATATTTCCGAAGCAGAACAGAAAAATTTCAAAACCTTATTCCAAAATCATCTGAATGCTTATCAGACGTATTTCAAAAGAGTGGATTTCGACTTAGGAACTTCCGAAGCAGCAAAACAACCAACCGACATTCGGATTAAAAATTTTGCAACCCATTACGACCCGGAATTGATTTCGTTATATTACCAGTTTGGTCGCTATCTCCTGATTTCGTCCTCACAGCCGGGCGGTCAGCCAGCCAATCTCCAGGGAATCTGGAACAATTCCAACAAACCCGCCTGGGACAGTAAATACACCATCAACATCAACACGGAAATGAATTACTGGCCGGCGGAAAAGACCAATCTTTCCGAGATGCACGAACCGTTGATTCGGATGGTAAAAGACTTAAGCGAATCCGGAAAAGAAACGGCAAAAACAATGTACAAAAGCCGTGGTTGGGTCGCACATCACAATACGGATATCTGGAGAATCACAGGCGTTGTAGATTTTGCCAATGCAGGAATGTGGCCGATGGGCGGAGCCTGGCTTTCCCAGCATCTTTGGGAAAAATATTTGTACAACGGAGATAAAAATTATCTTCATTCCATTTATTCAATTCTAAAATCTGCCGCTCAATTCTATGAAGATTTTCTGATAGAAGAACCGACGCACCATTGGCTGGTTGTGAGTCCTTCAATGTCTCCCGAGAATATTCCGGACGGACATCAGGGAAGTGCTTTGGCAGCAGGAAATACGATGGATAATCAGCTGATGTTTGACCTTTTTACGAAGACAAAAAAAGCAGCAGAAATTCTTAATATAGACTCAGATAAAATCCAGGTTTGGAACAATATCATTTCAAAATTACCACCGATGAAAATCGGAAGATATGGTCAATTGCAGGAATGGGCAGAAGACTGGGACAATCCGAAAGATAATCACAGGCACGTTTCGCATCTCTACGGATTGTTTCCATCCAACCAAATCAATCCTTTTACGACATCTGAATTGTTGGATGCCTCCAAAACCGTTTTACTTCATCGTGGCGACGTTTCCACAGGCTGGAGTATGGGCTGGAAAGTCAATCTCTGGGCAAAATTATTAGACGGAAATCACGCCAATAAATTAATCAAAGACCAATTAACGCTGGTAGAAAAAGACGGCTGGGGCAGCAAAGGCGGAACTTATCCTAACCTTTTCGACGCACATCCACCGTTCCAGATAGATGGAAATTTTGGCTGCACTTCCGGAATTACCGAAATGCTTTTGCAAACCCAAAACGGTTTCATCGACATTCTTCCCGCACTTCCAGACGAATGGAAAAACGGAAAAATTGCAGGCCTGAAAACCTACGGTAGTTTTGAAATCAGCATAACCTGGGATAATAACAAAGCGAAAGAAATCATCATAAAATCAAATTTAGGCGGAAACTGCAGAATCAGAATTCCGAACGAAATGGAATTAAAAACAAAAACAAAACTCAAAAAAGCAGAAGGCAAAAACCCGAATCCTTTTTTTGAAACCCCTGAAATTAAGCAACCAATGGTTTCTAGCGAAGCTAAATTAAATCCTGTAGAAATAAAAGAATCTGTGACATACGATTTCCCGACTGAAGCAGGAAAAACATACAAACTGAAAATGAAAAACTGATTAATAGGAACGGGCTTTAGCCCGTTTAATAAATGAATCAACAATTGGCTTTAGCCAAAATTTAAATGATAATCAAAGTCCCGAAGGGACAATTTAAACGAGAATAGGATGAAATCCTATAAAATGAACCCGGAGGGTTTAACAACAATAGCCACAGGTGAAACCTGTGGGACAATGTGAAAACAAACCACGAACCCTGAAAGGGTTCAACAAAAAATTAAACAACAAAAAATTATATATGAAAAAGATAACAATGAATTCCAATTTCCTAAAAAACAAAACCAGCATTTTTGCTACGTTGGCTCTACTTTCTGTAACCAGTTTATCAGCACAGACTTTTACCGATTTTCAATACAAAGGAAACGACAAAATATATAACGACAATCCCTTAAAACCGGACGAATTCTATTCCCCGATTCTTCAGGGCTGTTATCCTGACCCAAGTATCACCAAAAAAGGAGAAGATTATTACTTGGTTAATTCTTCTTTCTCAATGTTTCCAGGAGTTCCGATTTTCACCTCTAAAGATTTGGTAAATTGGAAACAGGTTGGGCACGTTCTCGACAGACCTTCTCAGTTGAAAGTTGAAAAAGGAGGTGTTTCCCATGGGATTTATGCACCGGACATAAAATACAACAAACACAACGACACATTTTATATGATTACCACCCAGATTGCAGGCGGAATCGGCAATATGGTCGTAAAAACCAAAGACCCGGCAAAAGGCTGGAGCGAAGTCCAGAAACTGAATTTCGACGGAATCGACCCTGCCATCTTCTTCGATGATGACGGAAAAGCTTACATCGTTCACAACGACGCTCCACCAAAAGGAACCGAGCAGTATCAAGGTCACCGCGTCATCAAAATGTGGGACTACGATTTGGAAAAAGACCAGGTTGTTGCAGGTTCAGATAAAATTATTGTAAACGGTGGAGTCGACCTTTCTCAAAAACCAATTTGGATTGAAGGCCCGCATTTGTACAAGTACAAAGGAAAATATTACCTGATGTGTGCGGAAGGCGGAACCGGAGGCAACCACAGCGAAGTTATTTTTATGGCAGATTCTCCGAAAGGACCATTTGTTCCAGCTAAAAACAACCCAATTCTCACCCAAAGATATTTTCCGAAAGACAGAAAGGAAAAAGTGGATTGGGCAGGTCACGCCGATTTGGTGGAAGGTCCGAACGGACAGTGGTACGGCGTATTTTTGGCCATTCGTCCGAATGTCAATAATCGTGTAACAAAAGGTAGAGAAACCTTTATTCTTCCGGTTGACTGGAGCGGAACTTATCCTGTGTTTCAAAATGGTTTGGTCCCGATGAAACCGAAATTGAAAATGCCACAAGGCGTTCAGAACCAAACCGGACAAACCGGATTCTTCCCGAACGGAAATTTCACGTATAATGATAAACTGACCGATAAAAATCTCGATTTCAGATGGATTGCGATGCGTGGACCGCGTGAGAATTTCATTACGGCTACGAAAACTGGTGTAAAAGTGAATCCTATGGAAACGAATATCAAAGCATTAGCTCCGGTTTCGGCATTATTCCACAGATTGCAGCACGAAGATTTCGAAACCTCCGTAACGTTGGATTATAAACCGAAATCTGACAAAGAATTAGCCGGAATCACGCTCTACCAAAGCGAAACATTCAATTACGTTTTTGGAATTACCAAAAAAGACAAAGATTTCTACATTGTTTTGGAAAGAACCGAAAAAAGGGCGTCAACATTAGTAGCCAGCGAGAAAATTTCTTTAGGTAAAACCATTAAATTTCAGGTTACAGGAGAGAAAGACAACATCAGCTTTAATTACGCAACAGATGGCAAGAATTTTAAAAATCTGGGCGGTCCGGTTTCAGGAGATATCCTTTCTACCGATATTGCAGGCGGTTTCACTGGAAGTTTGATAGGATTGTATAGTACTTCTTCTAATGATATTGTGCCTAATTAATATTGAAACAATTGCATATAATATCAATAGCAACTGGCTTTAGCCAAAACTTAAGATAATATAGGCTTTGATGTGATAAGCCAATTTGAAATAAACACCTAGTATTAGCAATGTCACACTGAGCTTGTCGAAGTGTTTAAAATTATATTAAACCAACCAAACCAAAATACCAAAAATCGTGAAAATTAATCAACCATTTTATATAGTTTCTTTTTTGGGATGTATCGGGCTGAATCTTCTTTCAGCCCAGGTAAATCCTGTAAAAAAACAGGAGACAACGGCATTCAGGAACCCGATTATCTGGGCAGATGCACCGGATTTATCAATCACCAGAAATGGCGACGATTTTTACCTGATAAGTACCACTATGCACCTGATGCCGGGCGCTCCGGTAATGCATTCCAAAGATTTGGTCCATTGGGAAATGTCAAGTTATGTTTTTGATACGTTGAATGACAATTCCAAATATGATTTGATAGACGGAAGTGTTTACGGACGTGGACAATGGGCTTCTTCAATCCGTTATCACAAAGGGAAATATTACGTTCTGTTTTCCCCGAATGACGAGCCTTTCAAATCCTATTTTTATGTTACCGAAAATCCTGAAAAAGGTAGTTGGAAGCTTATCACGAGAACCAGGCATTTTCACGATGCATCTTTGCTTTTCGATGATGATGACCGGGTTTATGTCTTCACTTCCAACAAAGTTTTTGAGCTGAGTCCTGATTTTAAAACCATTATCGGAAATCAGGATGGAACGGAAGTTTTTCAGAAAGATGCTTCGGAAACCGGACTTTTGGAAGGTAACCAAATCATTAAGAAAGACGGAAAATATTATATGATGATGATTTCCTGGCCGAGAGGTGGAAAACGTCGTCAGGAAGTTTACAGAGCTGATAAAGTCACCGGACCTTATGAGAAAAAAGTCATTCTTGAAGACAATTTTCTTGGATTTTCCTATGCCGGACAAGGTGCTTTGATTGACGATAAAAATGGAAATTGGTATTCACTGATTTTCCAGGACAGAAATGGAGTAGGAAGGGTTCCTATTTTGCTTCCTGTGAAATGGGAAAATGACTGGCCAATTTTGGGCGACAACGGAAAAGTACCTTTGACGGGTGAAATTCCGCTTTCACCATTTAAACCGAAAAATCATTTGGTAGAAAGTGATGAATTTTCTGACAAAAAGATGAAAATCCAGTGGCAGTGGAATCATAATCCTGTCAATTCTGCCTGGTCATTATCCGACAGGAAAGGCTTTTTAAGGTTAAAAACTAATAGAGTCGTGGATAATCTGTACCTCGCTCCCAATACATTAACGCAAAGAATGGAAGGCCCGAAATCCAGTGGTATTGTTGCTCTGGATGTCAAAGGGATGAAAGACGGTGATGTTACAGGATTTAGCGCATTCAATGGCGATTCAGGGATTTTGTCTGTGGTAATGGAAAATGGTAAAAAGTTTATTGTCTTTTCAACCAATGAAGTCAGTTTAGATAATAAAACTAAGGCGGTTACAGGTGTTAAAAAAGATGAAAAAAAGAGAATCCCATTAAACTCGGACAAAATTTATTTTAAAATTGATGCCGATTTTAATCTCGGAAAAGATTTGGCCGATTTTTATTACAGCACCGACCAGAAAAACTGGACCGAAATGGCAAAAGATTACAAAATGATTTTCGATTACCGGAGATTTTTTATGGGTTCAAAGTTTGCGATTTTCAATTATGCAACGAAAAATCTGGGAGGTTTTGTAGATGTTGATTTTTTCAGAGTGAATATAAGTTCGGAATAATTAGAGTTGAATAATTTGGGCAGCTTTATCCGCCTGTAGTTTATCCTGAGCTTGTCGAAGGATTCCCGCTTTTTTGTTCCGCTTCGCTCCACAAAAAAGAGCTCCACTCAGTTCGGGCCGCGAAGGATTTGTACCTTAATGAACCCGAAGGGTTTAATATTAATAGCCGTAGGTGAAACCTATGGATAAAATTAAAATAATTATAATCGGTATTATTTTTTTACCTAAATTAATAAGTGTAAAAAATACAAATAAAAATTATGAACAAATCTATCATATTAGCAGTAAGTTTTATGTTATCCGGAATGTTTGTTTCGGCACAAACTATTGATAAACAGGCTCCAAAGGGTTTTGATATTGAAAACTCAACCATTTCCCACGGAAAAATCGATACGATTCAATACACATCAAAAACCGTTGGAACTACACGGAAAGCTTTGGTTTACACACCGCCGGGATTCAAAAAAGGGGAAAAATATCCTGTTCTCTATCTTCTTCACGGCATTGGCGGCGATGAAAAAGAATGGTTCAACCAGGGAAAACCGAATGTTATTCTGGATAATCTCTACGCACAGGGAAAGCTGCAACCGATGATTGTCGTTTTGCCGAACGGCCGTGCAATGAAAGATGACAGAGCAACGGGAAATATTATGGCTTCGGATAAAGTCGAAGCTTTCGCAACTTTTGAAAAAGATTTACTGAATGACCTGATTCCGTTTGTAGAAAAAAAATATCCTGTCAAAAAAGACCGTGAAAACCGGGCTTTAGCCGGTTTGTCGATGGGAGGCGGACAAACACAGAATTTTGCTTTCGGCAACATCGATAAATTTGCTTGGCTGGGTGCATTTTCTTCAGCACCCAACACGAAAGAACCGACTCAGCTTTTGCCGAATCCACAGGAAGCACTGAAAATGAAACTTATATTTATTTCCTGTGGCGATGCGGACGGATTGATGCCTTTCAGCAAAAGAACCAGCGATTATCTGAAGAAAAATAAAATCCCGCATATTTTCTACATTGAGCCAGGCGGTCACGATTTCAAGGTTTGGAAAAATGATTTATACATCTTTTCACAGCTCTTATTTAAGCCTGTTGATAAAACTAAATTTGATGGATTTACCGTCTTAGGAACGCCTGCAGCAACCAATATCAGGAATGCGCAGTATCCTCAAATCCTTCCCGATGGAAGAGTAATGTTCAAGGTAAAAGCGCCGGAAGCGCAAAAAGTTCAAATCGATTTAGGAAAAAAATATGACCTCAAAAAAGACGTAGATGGCTTCTGGACAGGAACGACGGATGCGCAAAGCGGAAGTTTCCATTATTATTCTTTGCTGATTGATGGTGTTGCAGTTGCAGACCCGTCCAGCGAAACATTCTACGGAATGGGAAGATACGCTAGTGGAATCGATATTCCTTTTGAAGGCGATGATTTTTATGCTTTAAAAGACGTTCCGCACGGCGATATCCGCATCAAAAATTTCTATTCCAAAGTTACTAATTCTTGGAGACGGGTTTTCATCTACACGCCACCGGGTTACGACCAAAATTCTTCTGAATCTTATCCGGCATTGTATATTTTACACGGCGGAGGAGAAGATGAAAGCGGTTGGGCGAATCAGGGTAAAACCAATTTGATTTTAGACAATCTGATTGCGGAAGGTAAAGCTAAAAAGATGGTCATTATTATGCCGGATGCCAATATCGGACAAGGCGGAATCCGAAACTTTGGCGAGCGCAATCTCCAGATGTTTGAAAGAGAACTGAAAGAATCCATCATCCCATTTGCTGAATCTAATTACAGAATTAAAAAAGGTAAAGAAAACCGTGCATTAGCCGGACTTTCTATGGGCGGAATCTATACATTGTATGCCGGGATTCAAAATTCAGATATGTTCTCAAGCTTGGGTGTTTTCAGTTCAGGATATATGTTGCCAATGCTTCAGGACGTTGCCGATAAACAATACAAATTTTTAAATGAAAATAAATCTGTCTTTTCATCCAACGTAAAAAATTTCTGGATTTCAATGGGTGGAAAAGAAGATATTGCTTACGAAAATGGTCAGAAAATGCTGAAAGAACTGGATAAAATCGGAATCCAATATTCGTACAGAGATTATCCTGGCGGTCACAGCTGGCCGGTTTGGAGAGACAGTCTTCATCAGTTTGCACAGGAACTTTTTAAATAAACTTTATTCTTAAAGACATTAAGGCATTCAGCATTTTATATTATTTAATGAACACAATTGATAAATCAATTTGATTTGAGAATGTTAAGCTTAATTCTTAATGTTTTAACCCAAAATCCTATACAATGAATTTCAACAGAATAAAAATCAAAATACTTATTATCACGGTCGTTATTGTATCGGGAAATATCACGGCGCAATCGTATCAGAAGACAGATTCGGGATTGAAGTTTTCTGTGGATAATATGAATGTTGAAGTGAAATTGTACGGTGAAAATACAGTTAGAATTATTAAATATCCCGCCGGAAAATCATTTGACAAAAACAGTTTGTCAGTCATCAAAAAAGAACAGAAAACCAGATTTTCAGTTTCAGAAAGTAATCATATTATTTCATTAAAAACAAATGATGTACAGCTTCTTATTGATGCTAAAAATGGTGAAATAACGTACAATTCACCTTCAGGAAAAGAACTATTAAAGGAAACCGGAAGCGATTTCAAACCTTTTAATGACGCAGGAAACCCGACTTATTCGGTGACACAGTCTTTTCAGCTGAAAAAAGACGAACCCATCTACGGCTTAGGAATTTTACAGAACGGGAAAATGTCACAGCGAAATACAGATGTAAAAATGATACAGAATAACACTTGGGATTTTGTGCCGTTTTTTCAGTCTGTAAAAGGTTATGGCGTTTTCTGGGATAACTATTCTCCGA
>QFQW01000160.1 GCA_003248755.1 Chryseobacterium sp.
CAGATTTTCTTCAACCAAAGGAAACCGATGTTTGTGTTTTTGTTGACCCAGATTTCAAGTATCAGAAATTGATTGGAATTGGAGGTGCGATTACTGATGCATCTGCCGAGGTTTTTGCCAAATTGCCAAAGAACAAACAGAAAGAATTTATAGAAGCTTATTATGGAAAATCCGGAATTGGCTATAATCTTGTGAGAACCAATATGAACTCTTGTGATTTTTCCAGTGACAGCTACACTTACGTAAAAGATAATGATACCTCTCTGAAATCCTTTGACATACAACACGATGAAAAATATAAAATTCCTTTAATCAAATTAGCACAGAAAGAAATCAATTCGAAAGATTTCAGATTCTATTTCAGTCCGTGGAGCCCGCCAGCTTGGATGAAATCGAATAACAGTATGTTGAAAGGTGGAAGATTATTGGATAATTATTACCAGGTTTGGGCAAATTATTATGTTAAATTCATTCAGGAATATGAAAAAAGAAACATTCCGATCTGGGGATTGACGGTTCAGAATGAGCCAATGGCGACTCAGACTTGGGAATCTTGTATCTATACTGCTGATGAAGAAGGAAAATTCCTTAGAGAAAACCTTGGTCCAACACTTTGGAAAAATGGTTATAAAGACAAAAAAGTGATTATTTGGGACCACAACAGAGATTTGATTTATCAAAGAGCAACAACAACTTTACAAGATGCTAAAACATCCAAATATGCTTCTGGAATAGGTTATCACTGGTATGAGACGTGGAATAACAAATCTCAATTATTCGATAATCTGGCGGAAACTCAAAGAGCTTTTCCTGATAAATTCCTGATCTTTACAGAAGGTTGCAAAGAACAATTTGATTTTAATAAAATCTATGATGTAAGTCTGGGTGAACTTTACGGAAGAAATATGATTAATGACTTCAACAAAGGCACAGCAGCTTGGACAGACTGGAACATTCTTTTGGATGAAAAAGGCGGCCCGAATCATGCTAATAATCTATGTTTTGCTCCAATCATTGCGGATACGAGAACAGGGGAATTGCATTATACTTACGAGTATTATTACATCGGACATATCTCAAAATATGTAAAACCAAATGCACAGAGAATCGGAACTTCGACTAACAAGGATTTCCTTTTGTCAACAAGTTTTATGAATGAAAATGGGGAATTGGTGGTAATCGTAATGAACGAAGGCAATGTAGATACAGATTTCAATCTTTGGATTGAGGGAAAATCTTCCAAACTCTCTGCACCAGCACATTCTATACAGACTATAGTTTTATAAATTATATATTTTTAAGGGTATGAACAGCAGCACATTAGCTGCTGTTTTAATTTTATTTAAGTGATTTACAATCAATCGGACTCAATCTTCGCCCTTGTGAATAATTGATTGCTTTTGATGATTGATAAACTTGTTTAGAAGAATTATTGTCGGCATATTTGCCAATTCCTTCTAATAAAACGCCGCTGTCTTGCAAGAAATAGATTTCTCGTTCACTTGTAATACCTTCAGAAACAAACCTATAATTCACTTTCAGTGTATCTGCAGAAATAGTTCCTGTAATATCGCCGGAAGAAGAATCTTTTTCAAAATTTTTGTATTTTAATTTTCCTTTAACAACGCCATTAGCAACTTTATAAGTCAAAAACATCGAATCTTTTGCCAAAACGTTTAGATAGCAATAATCAATATTTTCAGCTTTTGAGATGACATTTTTTTCTTGATTTGGAATAGCCAACGTATCAGGTTTTCGATTTTCAACGTGCGTTTGTTTGCCGTCGTTTTTTTCACAGGAATTTAAAAGAATGATTCCAGACAGAATTAAAAATAAATTTTTCATAATCGTTTATTTTTTGATAGAATAGATTTAGAAAATATTATACCAGAATATTCTAGTGAAATACAGCTAAATCATTTCGTATTCAATAATTACAAAATTTCATATAATTTATAAATTGTTAAATACTAACAACTTGATTAGGAAAAGATTACGCCAATGTTAACAACTTTTGAAAAGTGTGTTGCATTGTAAATACTGTATAGAAATGTAAAAAATTAAGACTTTTACTAGGCAATATTAAGAATTATTTT
>QFQW01000083.1 GCA_003248755.1 Chryseobacterium sp.
CAGAATAACACTTGGGATTTTGTGCCGTTTTTTCAGTCTGTAAAAGGTTATGGCGTTTTCTGGGATAACTATTCTCCGACTCAATTTACCGATAAACCGGACAAAACATCATTCTCATCGGAAGTTGGGGAAGGTGTCGATTATTATTTTATCTACGGAAAAAATGCGGATGGCGTAGTTGCCGGAATGAGAAATCTGACGGGAAATGTACCAATGATTCCTTTATGGACTTATGGTTACTGGCAGAGTAAAGAACGCTATAAAAGTCAGGATGAGCTTTTGGATGTCGTTAAAAAATACCGTGATTTAAAAGTTCCTTTAGACGGAATTATTCAGGATTGGCAGTATTGGGGAAATAATTATCAATGGAATGCGATGGATTTCATCAGCCCCGATTTTCCCGATGCAAAAAAAATGATTCAGGATATTCACGATATGAATGCACATCTTTCCGTTTCCATCTGGTCGTCTTTCGGACCGATGACAAATCCGTACCGTGAAATGGATAAAAAGGGAATGCTCTTCAATTTCAAAACCTGGCCAGAATCTGGTCTGGAAGTCTGGCCTCCTGATATGAATTATCCTTCCGGAGTCCGTGTTTACGATGCTTACAATCCCGAAGCCAGAAATATTTACTGGAAATATCTGAACAAAGGCGTTTTCAGCCTAGGCGTCGATACCTGGTGGATGGATTCTACGGAACCTGACCATCTCAGCCAAAAACCGGAAGATTTAGATACCCAAACATACCTCGGTTCATTCCGAAAAGTGAGAAATACATATCCGCTGATGACAGTTGGTGGCGTTTACGACCATCAGCGTGAAACCACGAGCGACAAAAGAGTTTTTATTTTGACGCGTTCAGCTTTTGCAGGACAGCAAAGATACGCAGCTAATACTTGGTCGGGCGATGTCAACTCTTCGTGGGAATCTTTGCGCAATCAGGTTCCGGCAGGTTTAAATTTCAGCCTGACTGGAAATCCGAATTTCAACTCTGATATCGGCGGTTTCTTTGCCGGTGTTTATAAAAGAAACGGAGGCACCAAAAATCCGATGTTTCAGGAATTGTATGTTCGTTGGCTGCAATACGGAACTTTCACACCTATGATGCGTTCGCACGGAACCGATGTTCCGAGGGAAATTTACCAATTTGGAAAAAAAGGTGATGTGGTTTATGATATTATCGAGAAATTCATCAGGTTGCGTTACAATATGTTGCCGTACATTTATTCGACCTCGTGGGATGTTTCTAAAAATAATTCGAGTTTTTTGAGAGCTTTGTCGATGGATTTTTCATCAGACAAAAAAGCTTGGGATATAAATAATGAATATCTGTTCGGAAAATCATTCCTAGTAGCACCAATTCTCAATCCTCAATACACACCTGAAAAATTCATTAAAACCGATGAAAATGAAGGCTGGAATAAAACCGATGCTACCAAAAAAGAAAATTCGCTTTCCAATATAGATTTTACACAAAATAAAACCGTTAAAGTTTACCTTCCCGCAGGTTCAGACTGGTTTGATTTCTGGACGAATGAAAAATACAAAGGCGGTCAGGAAATTGAAAAATCCGTTAATCTTCAAAGCATTCCATTATATGTTAAAGCGGGAAGTATTATTCCGTTCGGCCCAGATGTACAATATGCTACAGAGAAAAAATGGGATAACCTTACCGTAAAAATCTATCCGGGAACTGACGCAGATTTTATCTTATACGAAGACGAATTCGATAATTACAATTACGAAAAAGGAAATTACAGCGAAACCCCTTTCCATTGGAACGAAAAATCAAAAACCTTGACGATAGATTCCCGAAAAGGAAATTTTAAAGGTATGATTGAAAAACGGACTTTCAATGTAATTCTTCCTGATGGACAGCAGAAATCGGTGAATTATTCCGGAAAAAAGATAAATATAAGTTTAAAGTAAAATTAAAATATTGATTATGAGGTGTTTAAGTTTAATGGCAATTTTAGGATTTTTTCAGATTTCCTTCGCTCAAAACCCCATTATCCAAACCAAGTACACTGCAGACCCTGCACCGATGGTTTATAAGGATACGGTTTATCTTTACACAAGCCACGATGAAGATGATGCTTTCGGATTTAAAATGAAAGACTGGTTACTGTACACTTCCACAGATATGGTCAATTGGACAGACCACGGTGTAGTGGCTTCTCTTAAAGATTTTAAATGGGTAAATACCGACAACGGTGCCTGGGCGCCACAGGTTGTTGAAAGAAAAGGAAAATTCTATATGTATTGTCCAATGCCCAACAATATGGGTATTGGCGTTTTGGTGGCGGACAGTCCGTATGGTCCTTTTACCGATCCTATTGGCAAGCCTTTAATAAAAAATTCTCTGGATGACATTGATCCCACCGTTTTAATTGACGACGACGGGCAGGCTTATCTGTACTGGGGAAATCCGAATCTTTGGTATGCTAAACTCAACGAAGATATGATATCTCTTGCCGGACCAATTACCAAAGACCCTTCGTTTGCGAAGGTCAAAGACCAGCCAGATCCTTTCAAATATCAGGAGGGACCTTGGGCCTGGAAACGAAACGGAATCTACTATATGGCTTACGCTTCTAAATGTTGTCCGGAAGGGATTGGTTATGCAATGGCAAAATCACCTACCGGCCTTTGGAATTATGGAGGTGTAATAATGGATGGCGACCAGAGATCTAGCGGTAATCATCCCGGTATTATAGACTTCAAAGGCAAATCTTATGTTTTCGGATTCAATCATATGCTTAGAATGCAGACCATGAGCAAGCATTACGAACGCCGGTCTGTTAGTGTCACAGAAATTACCTACAATGCAGATGGGACCATTCAGAAGCTTCCTTTCTGGACTACGGATGGTGCAAAAAGAGTGGGTACTCTGGACCCTTATAAAAAAGTTGAAGCAGAAACGATGGCTTACAGCGAAGGTCTGAAAACAGAAATGGTCACAGAATGGGAACGCAATCAACCCTATAACAGAGGTGAAAAAATCACAGACCGCTTCATTGTTACCTCAATTAACAATGGTGATTATATTAAAATCCAAGGGGTAGATTTTTCCAAAGGCGTAAAATCTTTGGATGTAAATGTTGCTTCTCTCTATGGAGGGAAAATAGAAGTGCGTTCAGATGCTCTTAATGGGCCATTGCTGGGAGTTGTTAACGTTACAGGAAAAGGTGAGGGCGACTTATATAAAACCATTAATACACCTCTGAAAAGTGTAAAAGGAATCCACGATTTATATTTTGTTTTTAAGGGGGAAAAAGACCTTTTCTATTTTGATTGGTGGAAATTTAATTAAATCCAAATTTTTAAATAATGTTGAAGATGAAAATACTTTTAATTGCTGTAACATTTTTGCTGTCGGGAAATATCTCCAAGGCGCAGTCAACCGTTTGGTTAGACCAGTTGGATTTAAGCGTGGCAACACAGGGACACGGAAAACCCGGCATCAATACTTCGGTGGACGGAAAACCTTTGACAATTGCCGGCGAAGTTTTCAAAAGAGGCTTCGGAACGCACGCCGAAAGTTCTTTGTTGATTAAATTAAATGGCAAAGTAAAAAGCTTTACCGCAATGGTGGGACTGGATGATGAAATGAAAGGCCACGAGCCCGCAGTGGAATTCGAGATTTACGGCGACAACAAAAAGCTTTGGTCCAGCGGAATAATGCATTTGGGCGACAAAGCAAAGCCTGTTTCTGTTTCGCTGGAAGGTGTAAAACAATTAGAATTAGTCGTAACAGACGGCGGAAACGGACCGTATTATGACCACGCCGATTGGGCAGATGCCAAATTTGAAATAGCAGACGGTGCAAAACTGATAACATTTAATCCGATTTCATCAGTACCTTATATTTTGACACCAAAACCTGCGGCAACTCCAAAAATTAATTCAGCAGGCGTTTATGGCGTTCGTCCCGGCTCACCTTTTTTGTTCAGGGTTGCGGCAACGGGTGACAGACCGATGACTTTTACGGCAAAAAATCTTCCGAAAGGTTTAACAATAGATTCACAAACTGGAATCATCACCGGAAAAATAGATACAAAAGGAACCTACGAAGTCCTTTTATCCGCTAAAAATGCAAAAGGCTCAGTTTCAAAAAAGTTAAGAATCGAAAGCGGAGACAAAATAGCTTTAACACCAACAATGGGATGGAACAGCTGGAACTGTTTCGGACACGAAGTTTCTGCCGATAAAGTAAAACGCGCTGCCGATGCTTTGGTCAAATCAGAATTGGTAAACCACGGCTGGAATTATATTAATATCGATGATTCGTGGCAATTTAACAGAGACGGAAAAGACCCGTCTTTCAAAGGTAAAATGCGTGATGAAAACGGTTATATTCTGACCAATTCAAAATTTCCGGATATGAAGGAATTAACCGATTACTTTCATTCAAAAGGTCTGAAAGCAGGAATTTATTCCTCTCCCGGACCTTGGACTTGCGGCGGTTGCGCAGGAAGCTACGGCTACGAAAAGCAAGATGCAGAAAGCTACGCTAAATGGGGAATCGATTATCTGAAATACGATTGGTGCAGTTACGGAGGTGTGATTGATGGTTTGCCCGATAATGACCCAAACAAAGTTTCTTCACTCAATTTTCAGGGTGGAGGAGATTTGGATAAAGGCGTAAAGCCATTTAAATTAATGGGAGATTTATTAAAAAATCAGCCTCGTGATATTGTGTATAATCTTTGTCAATACGGCATGGGCGATGTCTGGAAATGGGGAAATGATGCGGATGCGCAATCTTGGCGAACGACCAATGACATCACCGATACCTGGGCAAGTGTTAAAAATATTGCTTTGGCTCAGGATAAAGCCGCGCCCTACGCAAAACCCGGCAACTGGAACGACCCGGATATGTTGGTGGTAGGTGTCGTAGGTTGGGGAAATCCGCACCAGAGCCGATTGAAACCGGACGAACAATATCTGCATATCAGTCTTTGGAGCATATTTTCAGCACCATTACTTATTGGTTGCGACCTTGAGAAACTGGATTATTTTACTTTAAATCTTTTAACGAATGATGAAGTGATTGCCGTAAATCAGGATGCTCTGGGAAAACAGGGCGTTTGTCTGCAGACCATTGGCGAATTGAAAATTTACGTAAAAGACCTTGAAGACGGCGGAAAAGCGGTGGCTTTTGCCAATTTTGGAAGGGAAAAAGTGAATATGTCTTACAAAGATTTCAAGAAGCTTGGGATTTCCGGTCGCCAAACCGTAAGAGATATCTGGAGACAGAAGGATATTGCAAAAATCAATACAACGAATCAGGCATTATCACTGGATATTCCGGCGCACGGTGTGGCTTATTATAAGTTAAGTCCTGGTAAATAAAACAGATTCGTTTAGGGAAATCAGAAAAATAAAAATGAATATCGTCAAAAATCATATCATCATCAATATATTCTCAAAAGCAATTTTGATGATGATTTTGCTGTATTCTTTTATGACCGTTTCAGCCCAGAATTTAAAGGTTAAATCGCCCAACGGAAAGATTTCAGTTCATGTTTTTAATGAAAATAATTTCGATAACGGAAAATGGTCATTAAAGGTAAATTACTTTAATGATGGTAGAATTATAGAAGCTATTTCATCAATAGATTTGGGATTGATTCTTTCTGATGGTATTTCTTTTACGGATATAAAATTTCTGAAATCTTCAAAACCGTTATTAATAAAAGAAAACTATACAATGCCTCACGGGAAATCTTCCCAAAGACATAATACGGGAAATGAAGTTGTTTTTACATTCGAAAACAAAGAAAAGAAAAAACTGGATGTGATTATCCGTGTTTATAATGACGGGATTGCTTTCAGATATTCGTTGTCAGGAAAGGGAAATTTTACGATGCAGGATGAATTGACTTCTTATTCTATCAATCAGGAAACTACTCGCTGGACAGAAAAATGGAATCCTGCGAACGAGGGGCTTTATTCTTCAATGGTTGGCGAAAAAATTCAGCAGGAAGAGTGGTGTTATCCTGCCTTGTTTCAGACAAAAGATAATAATTGCTGGTTTTTGCTTCACGAATCGGCTGTTGATGGCAGTTATTTCGGGTCTAAACTGAGCAATAAAGAGGATAAAAATAAATATAAAATCACCTTCCCCGACCCAAAAGACGGACGAGGAAAAGGAGAATCATTGCCCAAAATTTCATTGCCTTGGAAATCGCCTTGGAGAGCGATTATCGTTGGAAATCTCAATGATATTGTGGCTTCTACGTTAGTTGATGATGTTGCGCCGCCTTCCGTGATAAAAAATACGGATTGGATAAAACCGGGCGCAGTTTCCTGGAATTATTGGTCGAGTAATCACGGAACCAAAGACTTTAAAACGGTTTGCGAATTTGCAGATTTGGCTGTTGCGATGGATTGGCCTTATACTTTACTGGATTGGGAATGGGATTCGATGGGAAATGGCGGAAATCTGGAAGATGCCTTGAAATACATTCATTCCAAAGGAAAAAAACCGTTGATGTGGTATAATTCGGGTGGCGACCATACGTGGGTTGCTTCTACGCCGAAAGACAGAATGTTAACGCACGAAAACCGTGTGGAAGAGTTTACTAAGCTCAAAAAATTAGGCGTTGCAGGGGTAAAAGTCGATTTCTTTGAAAGCGAGAAGCAGAATATGATTCAATATTATCTGGACATTCTGGAAGATGCTGCCCAATTTGAAATGATGGTTTATTTCCACGGCTGTCTGGTTCCGAGAGGGTGGTCGAGAACTTATCCGAATTTAATGACTTACGAAGCCGTTCGTGGTGCAGAATGGTACAACAACGGCCCTGAATTTACTGCAACTGCGCCTGTTCATAATACGATTCTCCCTTTTACTAGAAATGTGGTTGGTTCTATGGATTATACGCCGGTCACTTTTACCAATTCACAGTTTCCGCATCTGACTTCTTATGGTCACGAGCTGGCTTTAAGTGTGGTATTTGAATCTGCATTGCAACATTTTGCCGACCGACCGGAAGGTTATTACGAATTGCCGGATGAGCCGAAGAAATTTTTAAGAGAAGTTCCGACCAATTGGGATGAAACCCGTCTTTTACAAGGGTTTCCGGGAAAAGATATTGTAATGGCAAGAAGAAAGAATAATGTATGGTATGTCGGAGGAATCAACGGGGAAAATATTGAAAAAAACATCAACATTAAATTTGATTTTTTAGATAAACATAACAAGTACAAATTGAGATTAATAAAAGACGGAAAACACGACAAACAGCTTGTAACAGATGATTCTGTGATAGAATGTACAGATTCTGTTGACGTGAAAATTTTAAGAAGAGGCGGTTTTGTAGCAGTAATTTCTCCATTGTAAAAGTTTAATGATGAGATTTAAAATAATAACATATTGGCTCACTGTTCTTCCCATTTTAATTTTTGGGCAGCACTACGTGTCTTATAGTAAGAATGCTGAAGAGGTTTCTGTAAAACTTTCTGACGGATATTTAGTCTTAAGACCAATGAACGAAAATGCAGTAAGAATACAGTTTATAAAAGAGATAAAACCGGAAGAAAATCAGTTTGTTTTTGTCAATGAAAATAGTTCTTCAGATTTTAAATTGGAAGAAAATGCTTCTTCTTTAAAACTAAAAACTAAAAATTATGCTGTTTTATTCAATAAAAAAACGGCTCAGCTTAGCTTTCTGGATGGCAATGGTAAAGTCTTACTTTCAGAAGCTGTAAATAGCCGAAAACTGATAGAAAGTACTGTCTCTTCACAGCCCTGTTATATTGCGGAGCAAAGTTTTATCACTGATAAAGATGAGCAACTTTTGGGATTAGGACAGTTTCAGGATGGTCATTACAATTTGAAAAATATCAGTAGGAAACTGATTCAGGTTAACAGCCAGATTGCTTTGCCTTTTTTATACTCTTCAAAAGGATACGGAATTTTGTGGAATCAGTTTGGATTAACCTGGTATAATCCGGCAGACCAATCGGTTCCTTTAGAAAAAGAAGCCGTTACTAATGGTGGGGAGAGAGAAGTCACAGGTACTTCAGGAACCGTAAAAGTTTCCCAGCAACAAGCCTTGCATACAGGTAAGATTTTAATTGAAAAAAATGGAGAATATACTTTTATGCTGGATTTGGGGAACATGGATAACCGTCATTTTCTTACCATTGACGGAAAACCTGTAATCGACCAGTCCAACCTTTGGCTTCCTCCGGCTGTGAGTACTAAAGTTTTTCTTACAAAAGGCGAACATCATTTCCAGGTGGTTTGTAAAGCGACCAATATGCCTTCATTACAATATAAATTGGCGGAAGACATCACTACATTCCGTTCACCGCACAGCAAGTCATTAGATTATATTTTGTTTGCAGGAAATAATGCAGATGAGGTTATTTCGTCTTACCGGGAAATCACGGGTAAAGTGCCGATGTTGCCCAAATGGGCTTTCGGATATTGGCAATGCAGAGAGCGGTATACTTCTGCAGAACACTTGGTAAAGACCGTAGAGGAATTTAGAAAGCGTAATTTGCCCGTAGATATCATTGTTCAAGATTGGCAGTATTGGGGGAAATATGGTTGGGGCGTACCTAAATTCGATGAGCAGAATTATCCTGAGCCCGAAAAATTTATTGAAAGATTGCATCAGCTTCATTCCAGATTTTCGTTATCCGTTTGGGAAAACTTAGATAAAAAATCTGAGGTCGCCAAAGATTATGATGGCCTGTACATCCCGGACAGTCCGTGGATTGATATTTTTAATCCGAAAACACAAAAAACACATTGGAATGCCTTAAACAAAAATCTATTTCAGAATGGAGTGGATTCCTGGTGGATGGATGCTACGGAACCGGAAAATGATGCATTGGTCGGCAAAAATACTTTCTTTGGAATTGGTGAATTTTACAGATTGACCTATCCGTTTTTCGTAAGCAAAGCGGTTTACGAAGGGCAGAGAGCAACTAATCCTGATAAAAGGGTAGTCATTTTAACCAGGTCAGCATTTCCCGGGCAACAGCGGTTCGGAACTATCAATTGGTCCGGTGATATTGGCTGGGATTGGGATGCTTACAGAAGGCAAATTGTGGCTGGATTGAATTATTCCATCTCCGGAATGCCTTATTGGACAACCGATATTGGAGGATTTTTCCGTCCCGGTTCTTCCCAATATTCTGACCCAAAATACCACGATATTTTGATGAGATGGTTCCAGTGGGGTGTTTTTAGTCCGATTTTCAGGATGCACGGTTATCAAACTGAAACAGAACCTTGGAAATATGGCGAAAAAGTGGAAAGCAATATGCGCAATTTGATGAATCTTAGATACCGATTATTGCCTTATATCTATTCTCAATCCTGGGAAATTTCAGAAAATAATTCTACCATTATGAGGCCAATGATAATGGATTTTCACGAGGATAAAAAAGCTATTGAACAGTCTTATCAGTATATGTTTGGGAAATCTATACTGGTTGCTCCTGTTATTAAACCAAATATTGAAAATTGGGAGGTTTATCTTCCTCAAGGTTATTCTTGGTATGATTTCTACACCAACCAAAAAAATAATGGAGGAAAAACTGTTTTAGCTGATGCTTCACATAATAAGATTCCGCTTTTTATAAAATCTGGCTCAATAGTACCTGTTGGTGAAGTAATGCAATATGTTTCGGAAAAATCTAATGAGGAACTTACCATAAAAGTATATGCGGGCAATGATGGAAATTTTACACTCTATGAAGATGAAGGCGATAATTATAACTACGAAAAAGGAAAATACACGCTGATTCCTTTCAAATGGAATGATAAAGCAAGAAAATTACTGATTGATAAACGTGTAGGAACTTACACAGGACAAAACAACCACAGGATTTTTAATCTGGAAATGATAGGAATCAATAAGGAAGTTATCACTCGAAAAGTCTCTTATGAAGGGAATGAACTTACCATTCAATTTTAAATGAAAAGGATATGAAAAAAATACTCATTACACTTAGTCTGTTATATGGTGGCTTAAATACTTTATTTGCCCAGAATCCCGTAATCCAGACTCATTTTACACCGGACCCTGCGCCGATGGTGTACAAAAATAAGATGTATATCTACACCGGAGACGATATTCCCGGCTATGATTTTTATTATATGACTAAATGGAGAGTGTACTCATCGGATGATATGGTCAACTGGACCGACCACGGTTCTCCGTTGTCATTGGAATCTTTCAGTTGGGCCCGTGACAGAGCCTGGGCGGCACAATGTATTGAACGTAACGGCAAATTCTATTGGTACATCTGCGTTCAGACCGTTGATAACAATATGGCGATTGGCGTTGCGGTATCTGACGGTCCGACAGGCCCTTTTAAAGATGCACTCGGAAAACCACTGGTGACGACGGGAACCTGGGATAATATCGACCCGACGGTTTTTATTGATGATGACGGACAAGCCTATCTGTATTGGGGAAACAGCAAATTATTTTATGTGAAGCTCAACAAAGATATGGTTTCCTATGAAGGAAAAGTCACCGAAATTCCGCAGTCAGTGGAAGCTTTTGGAGGATTGAGACGTCCCGGAAGAAGCGATGAGGTTTTGCAGAAACAGGAACAGTTTAAAGATGTTTTTGTGGAAGGACCTTGGTTCTACAAACGCAACAAGCAATATTATATGATGTATGCCGGAATGACCGACCGAACCGAATGTCTGTCTTATTCCATAAGCGATTCACCAACCGGACCGTGGAAATATCAGGGAAAAATAATGACTGGTCAGCCGACCAACAGTTTTACCAACCACGGTGGAATTATCGATTTCAAAGGTAAATCCTACCTGTTCTACCACACAGGATTATTGCCCGGCGCAGGAAGTTACGGAAGGTCAACGTCTATTGAAGAATTCAAATACAATCAGGATGGCAGCATTCCGAAAATTGCAATGACCAAAGAGGGCGTAAATCCGGTTGCAACACTCAATCCCTATAAAAGAAACGAAGCGGAAACAATAGCCTGGTCAGAAAAATGCAGTACTTCCGAAAACAAAAAGACGGGAGTTTATGTTTCCGATACCAGAGTGGGAGGTTTTATCAAAGTTCGTTCGGTAGATTTTGAAAAAGGCACTTCTGAATTTTCAGCTTCAATTGCCGCAGGTGTTGACGGAGGAATTTTAGAAGTGAGATTAGATAAAGTGGACGGAAATAAAATTGCCGAGATTGAAGTTCCGAGAACCGGAGGTTGGGAAGAATTTAAAACCCTGACATCAAAAATTTCAGAATCGGTTTCCGGCGTTCACGATGTATATTTTGTCTTTAAAGGTAAAAACATTACAGCAGGAAGGGTGCTTTTCAATTTCGACCACTGGAGTTTTCAGAAAAAATAAATTAAATTCTTTTGTTATAATTAATAGCGTAAGACTTTTATAAGCGTTAGCGGCTTTGTGAGACTAAAAAAAATATTTATAAAAAAACTTTGCGCACTTACTGTTCAAAATCAAACAATTAAACATGAAAAAAACAATACTCAATCTCTGTTTAATAGCATATTCGGGAATATTATTTTCTCAGAATCCCATTATTCAGACCAATTATACGGCAGACCCTGCGCCGATGGTGTATAACGACAGGCTTTATGTCTACACCACGCACGATGAGGACGATTCCACCTGGTTTGTAATGAACGACTGGAAGGTCTATTCCACCAACGATATGGTGAATTGGACCGACCACGGAAGCATTCTTAGCTATAAAGATTTCGACTGGGCAAAACGTGATGCCTGGGCAGCGCAATGCGTGGAAAGAAATGGCAAATTTTTTATGTATGTTCCGATGTGGTCCAAAACCAACAACAAAGGAGCGATTGGTGTTGCGGTGGGTGACAGTCCGTTTGGACCATTCCACGACCCGCTTGGAAAGCCATTGGTTCAGAGTGAATGGGGCGATATTGACCCGACGGTTTTTATTGATGACGACGGTCAAGCCTATATGTATTGGGGAAATCCCAAACTTAAAATGGTTAAGCTCAATCAGGATATGATTTCCTATTCCGGTGATATTGTGGAAGTGCCAATGACCGCAGAATCTTTCGGAAAAAGGGACGGAAAAGAAAACCCTGAAAGACCGACAAAATACGAAGAAGGACCTTGGCTGTACAAAAGAAAAAATCTGTATTATCTGTTTTGGCCGGGCGGTTCGCTCCCTGAATTCATCGGATATTCTACCAGTAAAAGTGCACAGGGACCTTGGAAATACGGTGGAATCGTAATGCCAACCGAAGGGAAATCTTTTACCAATCATCCCGGAATTGTCGATTTCAGAGGAAAATCCTATTTCTTTTATCACAACGGTGCTTTGCCGGGAGGAAGCGGTTTCACAAGGTCGGTGAGTGTGGAAGAACTTAATTTTAATAAAGACGGTTCTATTTCACCCATCAAAATGACCAATGGAATTACCAAAGCCATTGCAACCATTAATCCTTATGCTTTCAATCAGGCAGAAATGATTGCGTGGTCTGAAAATGTGAAATCTTATCAGAACAAAGAAGCAGGCGTCTTCATCAAAGCTAAAAAAAGCGGCGCCTACACCAGCGTGAAAAATGTGGATTTTGGCAAAAAAGGAGCATCGACATTTTCAGCCAGAGTTGGAACGACACACAACAGCGATGTGACGATGGACGTTCATCTGGACAGTATCAGCGGACCTATTATCGCCACGGTAAAAGTTCCGTTGACCGGCGGAGACGACCGTTGGGAAACGGTGAAAGCCGAGGTTAAGGAAAAAATTACCGGTGTTCACGATGTGTATTTTGTATTTAATGGAAAAGCAGCAAAAGATATTATGTTTTTCGATTATTGGACTTTTCTTGAAACTTATTAATTATGATTAAACTTTTTTTAAAACTATCACTCGCCTTTAGTATTCTCATTATGAATACTGTTTTTGCACAGATTGCAGAAATCTCCAGTCCTGACGGAAAATTGAAACTGAATGTCTTTTCAGAGAATGGAAAAGCGCTCTATAATGTTACTTTTCAAGGGAAAACAATGCTTGATAAATCTCCACTGGGCTTAATCACCAATGAATCTGATTTCTCTAAAAATTTAAAATTCATTGACAGCAAAAAAAATAAGGTTTCCAAAAATTACGCGAACGAAAAAATCAAAAAATCACAGGTTAGTTATACAGCTAATACTCTGACAGTCAATTTTACCAATGCAGATAACTTCAATATCGGAATTGAATTTCAGGTGAGTGATAATAATATAGCTTTTAGGTATGAGATTCAGCCGATGAAAGACCGTTTGAGCGCAATTGTACAATCGGAAATTACAGGTTACAGATTTCCGTCTCAAACTACAACTTTCCTTTCTCCAATGATGAAGCCGATGACAGGTTTTGCCAGAACCGCTCCAAGCTACGAAAGCGGTTACAAAGCTGATGCAGAATTAGGAACAAAAGCCGATTATGGTTACGTTTTCCCTGGACTATTTCATATTGGAAATGACGGCTGGATTTTATTGTCCGAAACAGGAGTAAACAGTTTGTACTGCGCTTCTCATTTGGATACAACGTCAGAAAAAAATCTTTACCAGGTTGCTTATCCGAATATGGCTGAAAACAATAGTTTCGGAAGTACCGGAGCTGCCATTTCACTTCCCGGAAAAACACCTTGGAGAACTATCACCATTGGAGATTCTTTGAAACCGATTGTTGAAACGACAATTCCTTTTGATGTCGTAGAACCAATGTATGAACCTTCGCAGAAATACAGTTTCGGAAAATCGACGTGGAGCTGGATTTTGTGGCAGGACAACAGCATGAATTATGAAGACCAGAGTCTCTTTATCGATTTAGCATCAAAACTCGGTTATGAATACATTTTGATTGATGCACTTTGGGACAAAAATATCGGAAAAGAAAGAATGAAAGACCTCATTCAATATGCGAAATCCAAAAATGTTGGGGTATTGCTTTGGTATAATTCCAATGGTGCTGCGAATGACGCGCCGATGGGACCGAGAAACAAAATGAGCTCATCCATCGAACGAAAAAAAGAAATGAAATGGCTGAAAGATATTGGTGTAAAAGGTCTGAAAGTCGACTTTTTCGGAGGCGACAAGCAGGAAACGATGCGTCTTTATGAAGATATTCTTTCCGATGCCAATGATTTTGGATTAAAAATTATTTTCCACGGAGCTACTTTACCAAGAGGTTGGGAAGTAATGTACCCGAATTATGCAGGAAGCGAAGCGGTTTTAGCTTCAGAAATGCTTTATTTTTCAGAAGACGTCCGCAAACAGGAAGCTTTTTTTGCGACTTTACATCCGTTCATCAGAAATACGGTCGGAAGTATGGAGTTTGGCGGAACTTTCCTCAACAAATATTTGACAAAATCCAACAAGGATAAAAATAAAAGATACACAACAGATGGTTTCCAATTGGCAACGGCCGTTTTATTTCAAAATCCGGTTCAGATGTTTGGTGTAATGCCGAATAACCTGACCGATGCTCCAAAATTCCAGCTCGATTTTATGAAAGAAGTTCCGACGCTTTGGGACGAAACAGTGTTCATCGACGGATATCCCGGAAAATATTCCGTGATTGCCAGAAGACATCAGAATCAATGGTATGTTGCCGGTGTGAACGCTGAAAATGCTGTTCAGAAGCTTACTTTAAAACTTCCGATGCTTGCCGGAAAGTCGGTTAGATTCATCAATGATGATTCGAAAGGGGAGACTTCAGAAAAAACAATTACTGTTGGCAAAAACGGAGAACTCAAAATAGAAATTCAATCCAAAGGCGGATTTGTAATTCATTAATATTTCATTTTAAACCGAAAAATAAATCTCAAAATGGAAATCAGAAATTTCAAATTCTCAACGGTTTTTAAAATTGTCTTTTCGATAATTGTTCTTAGCCATCAGTTGTCTTTCGGGAAAATTAAACTTCCCGATTTGGTAAGTGATAAGATGGTTTTGCAACGTGATGTCGAGCTTAAAATTTGGGGTTGGGCAGATAATGGTGAAAATATTACCATCAAATTCCGGAATGAAACCTACAATACATCACCGGACAAAAACGGGAAATGGTCTGTCCAATTGAAACCACAGAAAGCAGGAGGGCCATTTGTGATGGAAATTAACGAAATTACGATTCGGGATATTCTGGTAGGAGATGTCTGGCTAGCTTCCGGGCAGTCCAATATGGAAACGCCTATTGCACGTTTAACGGACCGTTTTCCGGAGATTAATGTTTCTGATTTTAATAAAATCCGCTACTTCAAAGTTCCTACTCAGAATAATGTTGAATCTGTTCGGGAAAATATAGCATCCGGCGGAAAATGGTTTACCGGAACCGCTTCGGAAGTAATGAATTGGACGGCCTTTGCGTATTTCTATGCGGTAGAAGCGTATGAACACACCAAAATTCCGCAGGGAATGCTGGTTTCCAGTTTGGGTGGTTCGGCAATTCAGAGTTGGGTCAGTCAGGAGCATCTCAAGAATTTTCCTGATGATATTATTGATAAACAGGCATTGTCAGTACTCAATTCTTCAAAACTGGACCAGGGAAGAAATCTTTGGAATCAAAAGGATTTTAACGACGGGAATTGGGAAAAGGCAAAAGTTCCCGGAAAATGGAAAGATAATGGAATCCAGGCAAAAGGTACGGTCTGGTTCCGGAAAAACTTTGAACTTCCTGCGTCAATGGACGGAAAATTTGCCCGACTGTATCTGGGAGTAATGGTTCACAGCGATTCTGTTTTTGTAAATGGAAAATTCGTAGGTTCTACTTCATACACTTATCCACCAAGGAAATATGACATTCCGGGCGGAATTTTAAAACAGGGAAAAAATACGATTGCCATCCAACTGACTTCCAATTTCGGAAACGGTGAATTTGTAGCCGATAAACCGTATAAAATTGTAGGAGACGGCGTTACCGTTGATTTAACGGGTGAATGGAAATATAACATCGGTAGAGATACGAGCAAAGATGAAGAATATAAATCAAAACTGAAAAACCTGAGAAGCACGCCTTCCGGATTGTACAACGGGATGATTTATCCAATTCGGGATTACAAAGTTCGTGGTGCTATTTGGTATCAGGGGGAAAGCAATGCTGGTCAATCAGAAGATTATGCAGGTTTGCTGAAAAATCTTATCGAAAATTGGCGGGAAGTATTTCAATGGAATCAGATGCCGTTTTTATTGGTTCAGCTTCCGAATTTTATGGAAAAAACAAATGACCCGAATGCGCCAAGTGGATGGGCTGGAATTCGTGAAGCTCAGTTTAAAACGTCACAGACTGTTCCGTACACGACAATGAGTGTCAATTACGATATTGGCGAATGGAATGACATTCACCCTCTCAATAAAAAAGATATGGCAAAACGTCTGTTTCTGGCTGCCCGAAAATTGGTGTATGGTGAAAAATTGGTAAGTAGCGGTCCTGTTTTCAAATCGATGAAGGTGGAAAATTCAGATATTATCCTTTCGTTTGACAATGTTGGAAGTGGTTTGCAAAGTAAAAA
>QFQW01000084.1 GCA_003248755.1 Chryseobacterium sp.
TTGGGATTAAGCCATTTGGATTTAGATTTTTCGGCTTCACTTTGTTTCGCTCAAAATGACAGTTGAATTGGGATTAAGCTATTTAAACAGGCTCTAAGTTTTACAATAATTCGCTAAATGTGTCACCCTGTCTAATGTCTCCGGTATTGTAACCTCTCATAAACCATTCTTCTCTTTGTGCAGAAGAACCATGTGTAAAACTTTCCTGATTTACATAACCCTGAGCTCTTTTCTGGATGTTATCATCGCCCACTGCTGCTGCTGCACTCATCGCTTCCTGGATATCGCCGGGCTCTAAGATTTTTTCTCTGTTATCAGTTTGTTTCGCCCAAAGTCCGGCGTAGAAATCGGCTTGAAGCTCGTTGGCCACAGAAATTTTGTTTCCTTGTGCTTCACTTCCTCTTTGGCTAAGCTGGTTAACTTTATCCAATGTTCCTAATAGATTCTGAATATGATGTCCATATTCGTGACCAAGTACATACGCAACGGTGAATTGTCCAACCCTGGCTCCGAACTTTTGCTGAAGCTCATTGAAGAAACTCATATCGATATAAATGGTTTGGTCTGATGGACAATAAAACGGTCCCATCTCTGACTGTGCCGTACCACAATCTGAACTTGTTGTACTTTCAAATAGCACAACTTTTGCAGGTCTGAATTGGATTCCGTTTTCCTGAAAAACCTTGTTCCATGTTTTTTCGTTTTCTTTAGTCAGCATACTTACCATTTGACCAATGCTGAGTTCTTCTTTGGAAAGTTGTCTCTGCTCAGTTTGCTGAGGGGAAGAAGTTGCACTGTTTTGTAAAATTGCAGAAGGATCGCCTCCTAGAAAGAAAACAATGGCTGCAATAATGATGGTTCCCAATCCTCCACCAACTAGCATTCCGCCTCCACCTCCCGAACCGCGTCTGTCATCTACGTTGTCACTTCTGTCGTTTGTCCATTTCATCTGATAATATTTTGTGTTTTAAAATTAGTATTTTTCTTTTGATATAAAGAAATATTTTGGAATATCCTTTATCAATAGCCCCGATAGTAGCGACATCCTTTTTATTTTTTTAGATTCCTCACTTCGTTCGGAATGACAACAGGTTTCAAAAACAAAAAAGCTATAGCCCTTCGACAAGCTCAGTATGAACTGATACCAGGCTCCTAAAAAATCTACAATCAGAAGTCCTAATTTGTTTTATTGTTGAAGTCAATCATTTTCAGTGCGGTAACTGCTGCTTCTACACCTTTGTTTCCAAGATTCCCTCCACTTCTTGCTATAGATTGCTCTTTGGTGTCATCTGTCAAAACGCAAAAAATTGCAGGCGTATCGGTCAAGATGTTACAATCTTTGATTCCTTGTGTAACCCCTGAACAAACGTAATCGAAATGTGGTGTTTCTCCACGAATCACATTGCCTATAGCGATAACAGCTGCAAACTTGTTTGATTTGCAAAGTTTCATACTTGCAAAACTCAGTTCAAAAGCGCCCGGAACGTAATAGATGTGAATGTTTTCTTCTTTGATTCCTTCGGCTTTCAAGGTTTCGACTGCGCCGTTTCGAAGGTTGTAGGTTACGAAATCGTTCCACTCAGAAACAACAATGCCGATTGAATATTCATCGGCATTGGATATGTTGAGTGGCTTATAATCTGATAGATTAGTTGTTGCCATTATTTAGTAATATTTTGTCATTTCTATGAAAGCATCGGATTGCCCGTTGTCATAGTCCTGATATTTTTCTTCGATTGTAGCAAAGTATTTTTTAGCATCAGCATTTTTCTTAAGTGCCAAAGCCAACATTCCTGCTTTTTTTGTAAAATAATAAGAAGTGTAAGCATCATCAGAAGCAGAAGAAGCTTTGTCTGCCAATGCCAGCGCATCATCAGCCTTGTTAAGGTTAGATAGACAATCTGCCATTGCTCCATATTTCAGAGCAACCAAAACTTTGTTATCCGAACTGAATTTGTCCAACAAGTCGTAAGCTTTCTGATAATTTCCTTTTTTGAATTCTATTAATCCAGCGTTGTAAGCAGATAATTTACCGGCTTTTGTTCCACTGTACTCATCATAAGTTCCGATGAAACCTGGGTTTGCAACTGATTTCCCACCAAGGGCAAGGTCTTCTTTTCCATCGGCCAGATTTTTCTGAGCAGCAAGGTAACTTTTTGTAGCTTCCTCATTTTTAGGTCCTAAAATGAATTGCTGATATCCGAACCAACCCAAAACAACAACGATTAGAACTCCGAATCCAATGCTAAGCGCTTTTGCATTTTTTTCCAAAAATGACTCGATATTAAGTGCTTCTTTATCAAGGTCTTTGAAGAATTCTACTGTTTCTTTTCCTTCTTGTTCGTGGTTTTTGTTATGCTGGTTTGCCATAATTTTTTTTATAAATAGAGTGCAAATTTAATGTTTTCCTTTTGATATGCAAAAACTTCTTTTTCTGATGGTTAAATTATTTTTAATATTTTAGAATCGAATAAACTTCTGCGTTAAATTTTTTGAGTCTTTCAACACCATTCAAATCTTTCAAATCAATTAAAAAACTGAATTGTGTAGGAATTGCGCCTTGCTTTGAAACCAATTTTGCGGCAGCTTCTGTAGTTCCGCCAGTTGCTAAAAGGTCATCATGGATCAAAACGCGTTGTCCTTGTTTCAAATGTCCGGTTTTCATTTCAATTTCTGCAGAACCATATTCCAAATCATATTTTTCCCCAATAAAAGGAGGTGGAAGTTTGCCTGCTTTTCTAATTAGAACAAAAGGAACATCCAAAGCAACAGCAATGGCAATCCCAAAAAGATAACCTCGGCTTTCGATGCCACAAACCACATCAATTTTTCCACGGCTGAAATTCGCCAAATCTGCAATTACTTCTTCATATAATTTTGGTTGAAGAAAAATCGGACAAATATCCTTGAACTGAATTCCCGGAATCGGAAAGTCCGGAATATTATCTATCGTATCTTCTAATTTCTTTATCAATTCTGCAGATGCCATCTTCTATTTTTAATTGTTGATTTTGTAAGTTGTGATTTTCCAGTTGTTGTTAACGGCTTTCAATCCGTAAGTAACATTTAATGAAGTCGTTTTTCCGTTTTTATCTGTCACATCATAAGTCACGTTGACGTTTGCAGAATTATCTTTGTTGTAAGGAACGGCAATGTTTTTTACGCTTATATTTTTAACTGAGCCGAAACCGGAATTCGGGTTTGAGAATTTGTCATAAGAACCCCAATTCGGATTTTCCGAAGCTTCATAAGCCGCTTTGAAATTCTGAGAAGACAAATTATTCAGGAATTTTGTCACAGTCGTTTTTGGGTCAGCCGCTACTTTTGCCGGAGCCGGTGGAGGCGTAACAGTTTCTCCAGTTTGAGGGTCAACTTGTGGTTCAGGAACCTGAAGCGAATCAGAAACGACAGGAGCTGGCGGCGTGTAAAGCGCTTTTCCATTCACAGGAATTCCCATTTTAATCATTTGTAAAAGCTTCTTGGTTGTTTTTACAGTCAGCTTGATATCAATTTTTTCTTCAAAGATTTTTTCCTTTGGAAGAGAAGAATATTTGATTGTAAATCCTCTGAAAGCTGGGTCTTGCATCAGATTTTTGGAGGTAGAGATTTTGTTTCCGCCACTTGATATTTCCATTACTGTTTCTAATGCAGCACCTTCAAAGTCAACTTGTTTACCATTATTGTCCACTAATTGTGGGACGATGATCAATCCTTTTGAACCAGTTAAACTATCACCGGCTATATTTCTCACAACAATATTAAGTGCAGCCGCATCGATATCGTTCGGGTCTTTTTCAGAAGCCACTTCGTTTCCAAAGATATTCATTTCACCTAAACTTGGCGGAGCAGTGCTACTCCAATCGATACCATTTTTTTTGGCAACCTGGTCTGCCAAAGCAAAAATTTCTGCCGTTTTTTTACCATCGAGAAGTTTTCCGAGTGCTGCAATTTCTGCAATATCTCCATCAGCTTCTACACCAAATGTCTTTAGAATATATAAAGCCTCGTTGAATTTTACTTGTTTCAGTGTTGGAAGACTGGAAGCCATATCATTGATGCTTTCCTGAAAGCTTTTGCGGCTGCTCCCGTCAACACTTGTTTTTTTGCAACCTACCATCAGAATCAGTAAAGTTGCTAACAGACAGTATTTTATAAATTTCATTTTGTGTAAGATTTATTTTTAAAAATAAGGATTATGTTTGATTTGAAACGCCTTATATCAATTAATATGCAAAATTAAATTTTAAAACCACATAGGCACATAGGAAAAATGATTTTTTTAATTAATGAAAATTAAAAATAGTAAAAATTTGGTCTGTTTTTTCTGTGAAATTCTATTATCGTATAAAAAACTATGTGTCTATGTGGTTATATTTTTTCAAAGAAAATTAAAAAAAGTAACTTTACGGAAAATTAAAGTTGATGCAGAACAAATTAGTAATTGATATTCACAGTTTTTCTTATAAAAAAGGAGGTATTCCTAAAGATAATACAGACAACGGGGGCGGTTTCGTTTTCGATTGCAGAGGAATTCTGAATCCGGGAAGAATTGAAGAATATAAGACCCAAACAGGAAATGACACTGGGGTTCAAAAATTTTTGGAAACCAAAACAGAGATGCCGAATTTCTTAAAATCAATTCAAAGTCTTATTTCTATCAGCATTAATAATTATCTGGAAAGAGGTTTTGAAAATCTTCAAATCAACTTCGGATGTACCGGCGGACAACACCGTTCTGTTTATGCGGCTATCAAAACGGCAGAATTCATTAGAGAAAAATTTCCTGAGGCTGAGGTGAAAATCCATCACGATGAACAATTGCATCTTAATCTATCAACAGTTAATGATAATTAGTAATTGATTTAATTCAATATTTATCATCAATCAATTATCATTTTAAAATATGAAAGCATTACTATTTGCTGCGGGAATGGGAACCCGATTAAAACCTTTTACAGATAATCATCCAAAAGCTTTGGCTAAAGTGAATGATGTTACACTTCTGGAAAGAAACATCAAATATCTGCAGAGCTACGGAATCAATGATTTTGTCATTAATATTCATCATTTTGGAGGACAGATTCTGGCTTTCTTGGCAGAAAATGATAACTTCGGAGCCAATATAGAAATCTCAAATGAGTCTGAAGAGCTTCTGGAAACAGGTGGCGGATTGCTCTTTGCGAAAAGATTTCTAGAGAACGAGGAAACATTCTTAATTATGAATGTTGATATCCTGACGGACCTTAATATTACTAATTTTATTAAGCTTCATGAGCTCAAAGGTGGATTGGTAACATTAGCAGTTTCGGACAGAGACAGTTCCAGAAAATTGATGTTCAATGATAAAATGTTCCTGAAAGGCTGGAGAAATCTTTTGACCAACAAAAAAACGGTTGTCGGCGGCATTTTCAAATTAAGAGAATTGGCTTTCAGTGGAATCCATTGTGTGAATTCTGAGATATTTGGAAAGTTAACCAGAACGGGAAAATTTTCCATTATGGACGAATATATGGATTTAATGAAAGAAGATATTATTGTAGGTTATCAACATACCTCTAATTTGATTGATGTTGGTAAGCCGGAATCTATTGTAGAAGCAGAAAAATTATTCAGATGACACAACAAGACGAAGAAAAAAGATTACACGACAGTCTACGACAGAAAACTTGGGACGAAACCATCACCAAAGACAGCTGGATGGTTTTCCGGATTATGTCTGAGTTTGTAGATGGTTATGAGAAAATGGTTCGCATTGGACCCTGTGTTTCCATATTTGGTTCAGCTAGACTAAAAGAAGACAGCTATTATTATAAAATGGCTTCCGATATTGCAAAAAAAATCACGGAAATTGGATTTGGAGTGATTACCGGAGGCGGTCCGGGAATTATGGAAGCTGGAAACAGAGGTGCCCAGGGAAACGGAAAATCCATCGGATTGAATATCGAATTACCTTTTGAACAACACTTTAATCCTTATGTTGATAAAGGATATAATATCAATTTTGATTATTTTTTCGTTAGAAAGGTAATGTTTGTGAAATATTCGCAAGGATTTGTGGTAATGCCCGGAGGATTCGGAACGTTGGATGAGCTTTCGGAAGCTTTGACTTTGATTCAAACTAACAAGATTGGAAAGTTTCCAATTGTATTGGTAGGAAGCGAATTTTGGAGCGGACTGTTGGACTGGTTCAAAGGGACATTACTGAAAGAAGGATTGATTGCAGAGAAAGACCTGTCGCTTTTCCGGGTGGTAGATACCGCAGAAGATGCAGTTGACCATATCAAATGTTTTTATGATAAATATTCTGTTAGTGTTAATTTCTAATGTGTGGCATATAATTTGACCTTATATCTTTAATAAAAGTTATTTAATTTTATAAAAATGAAAAAATCTATATTTATATTATCTCTGGGAATTTTGCTAATCAGTTTTTTTAGCTTTAATGACGTTGATTTCTTTTCGTCTATGACCAAAGTGGATTATATTGACGGAACCAAAACCTTAAAATTCACTACAAAGCTCAACACTTCTCATGTTTCTCAAGCCACAAAAATTGACCCTAATACGGCAGGTTTTGAAGCAGAAGTGAAAAAATATGTAAATAATAATGTTGATGTTGCTGTAAATGGAGCTCCAAAAGCTTTGACTTTTACAGGAAGCCAAGTGAATGGAGAATCTGTGTGGGTTTATTATGAAGTTGGCAATATTTCTGACATTTCAAGTTTGAAAATCAAAAACAGTATATTGATTGGTCAGTTTCCAAAACAAGTCAATATTATGAATATAACTTATAAAGGCAACCTGAAAACGGTCAACTTCCAAAAAGGAAAAGAATCTGCAGAAGTTACTTTCTAAAAAAACTAAATCGGCAATTTTGCCGATTTTTTTTGTGCTATTTTTCCAATAATTTTCTTAAAATATTAATTTGCGTGTCTTTGCTTTTTACAAGTTCATTTATTAATACTCTGATGTCGTTACTTGCTTCTAATACCTCTTCTTTTTCATTGTTAACTTGCTCATTAAAAAATCTAAATACAGGTTCTTCCAAGATTTCAGCAATCTGTATCAATCGTTCCGCGGATAACCTGCTTGTCTGATTTTCTATATTAGTATATGATGCTTGGCTAATATCTAATTTGTAAGCCATATACTCGTGAGAAAATCCTTTATTTTTTCTACAGGTCTTGATTTTATTCAAGACTTCCTCAATTTTTGTCATTAGTTTTCATTTGTGCTGTGCAAATATAAAAAACTAATTGAAAAATCAATTATGCTAATTTTGTTTTTGTGAAACTGATTGTGTGGATTAAAATTTACTACGAAATTTGTCTTGTTAATAAAATGAATTAAAAATGGAATTAGAAAACACAAAAAAACTATTAGATGCTCAAGAGCTTGAATTACTTATAGATTTCCAGATGGAAGAGCTTGAGGTGCGATTCGAAATGGAAGAAGAATTCAGAAGTAGTTGGTTTAGAAAAGAAGTACTAGATGATGGAGGTCCTGTATTGACTCTTTGAAAAACTAATTCAATTAATATTAATGTTTAACTTTAAAAATCTTAAAAAAAAATGGATTTAAAAAACACAGGCGAGCAATTATCAGCTCAAGAGGTAGAACTACTTAATGATTTCCAAATGGAAGAATTAGAGGAGAGATTTGAAATGGATGAAACAGCGGGGAGAATCAAATGGTTTGACGGAAGTAATCAAACACCAGGGACAGCACAAACTGGAGTAAGCCAATCATTCTAAAAATTTTACAACTGTCTGATTTTGGACAGTTGTTTTTTATTTTTACGTATTAATAATTAGATGAAATTTAAATATTTTCTTTTTTTTACTTTATGTTTTTCAATAGTATTGTTTTCTTCCCAAAAGAAAATAAGCATTATTGATTTTGAAACAAAACAAATTATTCCACAAGTAAGAGTAATATACAACAACGAGATTTCATATACTAATGATGATGGTTTTGTTATGATACCTAATGAAGTGAAAAATATTGAGTTATTTGCTCCACAATATGAACAAGGTGTATTTCCAGTAAATAGTTCTATAGAACTAAAACCAATTTACAAAGAAATACAAGAAGTTGTTATAAAAACTGTAGATGCAAAAAAGATTATTAATTCAGTTTTGAAGGACTATGATAAAAACTATGAAATAAAAACTTCAATTTATAACGGAACATTTAAGACTAAATCTGAAATAGATAATAAGCTGAATAGAATTTTAGTATTGGATATGGATTTATGGACATTGAACAATAAATATGATTATCGAAAAGATATAGATCAATTTATGCAAGTAAATCTTCGAAACAAAAAATTTGACAAAAATAAAAAGGATGATAAAAACTATATTTTCAATAAGAAAAGAAATATCAGTCCACAAGAAGATAAAATAAAATCATTTTTACAAAGGTTTTTCTTGTACAATCAGCTTTATATTATGGATTATTATACAAAAGGTTTAAAAATCAATGGAACTATTATAAATGAAACAAGAGATGTACAAACCATAAAATTCAAATCTGACAATATGCCAGATAATATCTTGTATTATGAGGGAATAATGCAATACAATAAAAAAGAAAATACAATAAGCTACATAGAAGTGAATCATGTACAGAAAAAGACGGAAGACAAATACTTAAATATTTTTGACAAAGAAATTACTGTTAACACTAATCTTTATACTGTTACTTATGATATGTTCAAAAAAGGAGAAAAATATGTTCCTGCAAAAATAATGATGAAATATGAGGCCGGTATTTCTCTTGAAAACAAGATATATTCTGCCATTTCAATAGAAGAATTTATTTTCAATAAACACAATTTTGCTGACAAAAAAGGACTATCAAAAAAAATAGATTTAAGCAAGAGTTTTCTTGATAACATTACAGACAATTCTCTAAAAGACTCTAAAACCCTTCTTTCCACAGAAGAAAAAAAATTTGTAGATGAGCCGTAAACAAAAATCTCCTGAGTTTTATGAACGATATCCTACATTATTCCATCCTTATTTTACAAACGTAAAAACAGAGATTATCGAACGACTTTCTCAGGCAGGATTTTCCTATTACCGTTCAATTCTTAATTTGGATGCAATCATTGATAATCAGGAATTGCAACATATTTTTTAAGTATTGGAATTGCAGGAAGAAACGATATCAATACTTGCAAGAATATATCCGGAAAATCATAATTTCTGGAAACTTTGGGAACAAAGAAAAACAGAATATCAGGAAGCCATCTATTTGGAAAAACAGCTTTTCAATAATTTTTCCGAAGAAAGATATACAGAAGTTGCCGATAAAAAATCGGCTTTTGGAAAAGTAGCAATAGATTCTCTGTTTTCCCTCACAGACAGCAAAGGTAGAGAGCAATATGAAAAACTTTTGGAATCTCATAAATATTTTTCTTTGGGTTTTCAGATTTATGATGATGTGAATGATTTTAAGGAAGATTTCCAAAGAAAACAATTTAATCTTGCTGTTTATGAGCTTTCAAAAAAAATAAATTTTCAAGAATATCCAGATTTAGAACTTCTCAACAAAATATTCTATGTTACAGGTTTGGGCTTTATACTTTTGCAGAAATCAATCGACAGTTTTGAAATAGCCAAAACATACATCCCCGACCAGGAAAGCGGATGGTACAAAACAGTAGAAGAAATGCAAAAAGCTGTTTATGTTTATTATGAAACTACTTTTGCTTACATGGAAATTCTAAAAAAGAAAAATGAACTTAAAAAAGAAATCCAACCCCGAATTTTTTTCGATTATTCTTCAATTGAAAATGTTGTAATAACAAAAGGATTGGACTTTATTGCAAAAGAATTTTCAGAAAACTATACAGAGCTCCAGCATTTTATGTGGTTAAGCAAAAAGGACGGTTTTGAAAATGAAACACAACTGCATTATTCAGACATTTTTCAAAGGGCAATGCTTGATGATTGTTTATTACAAATTTCAGAAAAATTCAACTTGAAAACAGAGTTTTTTTTCAAAGATGAAAACAATTATTTTTTAGAAAGAATCAATAAGGATGAAATTGGAGCTTGGTCATATTTTTCTAGTGTACAAGAAATTGCAGCTGATATTGATGATTTAGGTCAAGTAATGCAACAGTTTATAACTTCCAAACAAAAGCATTTAGTAGATGAATATTGCACAAAAGCAATCAACATTGCAATTGAAGAAAGAAGCACCAATAACGGAGGAATAGAAACTTGGATCATTCCAAAGAAAAACCATACAGAAAAACAAAAAAAACAGAACGATTTCAATTCTACAAAATGGGGAAAAGGTCCGGATGTAGAAGTGGTTGCCAATTTTTTGTATGCTTTGTTTCTGTACGATTTTAATAAATATGAAAGTACAATCATAAAAGGAATTTCTTATATTTTGAAAGAACAAAAACATGAAGGCTTCTGGGAAAGCCGATGGTATTACGGAAATTTTTACGGAACATATGTTTGTCTACGCCTGCTAAATTGTTTCCCCAATAATTATAAAGCTGAAAAACAAAAAACGCTGGATTTTTTCATCAACTTTCAAAATAAAGACGGTAGTTTTGGAACAGAAGGATTTACAATTTTATCTACTGCTTTTGCAAGACTCTCATTAAACTATTTTGAGGGAAAAAAATATATTTCGATTTCTGAAAAATCTGAAAAATTCCTTTTAGAAAATCAGCAAAAGGACGGAAGCTGGAAAGCAGAAAATTTCATAAAACCTAAAACAAACGAGCCATATAAAAGTACAACTTTAACTACCGCTTTTGTCCTCAAATCCTTGCTATGAATCTAGATGATATTTTAGTTATTGGTTCACACACAGAAATATCTTCTTTTAATGAAGATTCATATTTGATAATTAATAATATTACAGGAAAATATATTAAAATCAATCAGAATTTTTATCAGATCATACAGTTTTTTGACGGCAAAAAAAGCATTAAAGAGATTCATTTTGCATATAATAAAACCCATCAAAACATTACTGAAGAGCGCTGTTTGAAAATTACAAAAAAACTAGATGAAATTGGTATTTTTGAAACGAGCAATAACATCAGACAAAGAAAAAAAATGCCTGATTATCTTTCCTTTGGCTTTGTATTTTTCAAAGCAAATTGGGTTGGACAAATAATTCCTTATTTAAAGTTTTTATTTAATAAAAGGGTAGCTATAGCATTTTTGACATTCTTGTTTTTCACTCTTTGTTTTCTACTATACAAAAACTACAAAAGTTCTGAGGAAATAGATCTGCTGAAAGTTGCGTTTCTTTTTATACCAATTTCTTTGCTATGCACTTTGTTTCATGAGTTGGGACATGCAACTGCTACTCATTATTACAAAGCAAAACATGGAGGTATAGGTTTCGGCTTTTATCTATACTTTATGCCTGTTTTCTTTGCCAATGTAACCGATGTGTGGAGACTGAAAAAATGGGAAAGAATCGTAGTAAATATTTCTGGTGTTTATTTTGCTTTGATCTTTTGTACATTTCTCACGTTATTGAGTATCGTTGTGGGAAGTAAAGTATTGCTTGCTATTGCTACAGCGTTAGCTCTTAAACAATTATATAATCTTCTTCCATATCTAAGAACAGATGGGTATTGGATTGCTTCGGACTATTTTGACCAGCCTAATTTGATGATGAATTCTTTTAAAAAATTTAAAAAATTAATCTCTTTTAATTACAAAGAATTTTCAAAAAGGGATTATTTTTTAGCATTTTATGGGGTTTTTAATTTTGGATTGATGTTCTATTTCATTGGATATATGTTAATGTTCCATTTTTTTGAAATCATCTTATTTCCAAAAAGATTGTTGTTATTCATATCAACGTTGAGTGTTGAGTCATTTTCTTTGAGTTTCCGTGAGATTTCAAAAGTAATCCCTGTTATACTTTTTTATTTTTTCACTATTCGGATTTTAATAAATCTAGTCAAGAAAAAATTAAATGTTAACAAGAAATAGTATATGGTACTTAAATTTTAATGGCAATTCGTATGGTCAATATGAAAACCATTAGTAGAGTGGTTAACGTGTAAAGCTTCGGAATGTGGAGAAACATAAGGAATTCCTAATTCCAAACCTCTTAAAACGAACAATCCACCCAGAATAATCATCATTACCGGAATCACTCTTAATATCTTTACCCGGAAAGCGGTTGTGATGAAATTGCCTAAGAAAACAACGGCAAACATAAACGGAAAAGTTCCCAAACCGAAAAGAAACATAAAAAGAGAACTTTGCCAGATTCCTCCTGCTGCTAACGAAGCAGTCAAAGCCATATAAACCATTCCGCAAGGTAAAAATCCATTCAATATTCCTGTTGCGAAACGAGATTTGTAATCGGGACGCTGAAGGATTTTTCCCAATTGCATTTTGACTTTCAATAAGGCTCTTGAAATGAAAGGGATTTTTGCTGCAAAGTCTTTTCCTCCAAAAGAAGAAACCGCCATTATAATTAATAGAATCCCGACAGAAACTGTCAAATATTTTTGAAACCCAGCGAATTCAAAACTTTGACCAATAATTCCCAGAACTGCTCCTAAAAAGGAATAGGTCAGGATTCGTCCAAATTGATAAGTCAAGTTCTGAAGATAGAAATTAGCTTTCTGATTTTTGGTCAATCCCATAGAAAGCGCAATAGGTCCGCACATACCAATGCAATGAAATCCGGATGCGAATCCCAATCCAATTGCTGATATAATGAGTGCTATTTCCATAAAATGTCGTAATCTATCTGGTAAGGCTTTTTATTCTCTGTCCATTTTAATTTTAGAGTATAAGAACCTTTAGAAATTACTTTTTTAGGAATCAGGAAAACATTGTGTTGTAAACCAACTTCTTTTCTGACATCCAGATTAGAATCATCCGTACGAAACAAAATGAAATTCACCTTGTTTTCATCCACTTTTATAGTTTCCGGAAAAGATATCATCATACCTTCCGAAGTTGCTTTATACTCCGGTACTTTTTCAAGTTTAGCTGCATTTTCTTTTGCATCGATGATGTCTTGGTAATGAAGCTCTTCCTCGTAATAATTATTTGAAATCATTTCTGCATTCTGCTTTCCCATCGGAAAAATGAATATCAGAAATAATATGAAAAGGATGAAACAACCCAGTGCAATCATCAATCCATGTCCCCAATTTAGATTCTTCATTCTTCGTTATTCTTTAAAATTGAAATTTGAATGGTCCTTCAAAATATGTTTTATAAGAATCCAATAATTCTCCATTCATATCATAAACGCCCAACTCCAGATTTTGTTTCGACAGTTTGATTTGACTTTCCGGGAAACTTACTGTAATCGTTCCTTTCACCATTGCATCTCTTTTCAGAACAATTTTATTTGAAGCCGAGCTTGAAGATATTTCTCCGTTTGCAGGTGCAATGATTTTAATGATGACAGTCTTAGTTTCATTAGACTTATTAAGGAAAGTATAATTATAAGTATTATTGATTTTTCCGTCTCTTACGAAGAACGTGGAACCTGGAGGTTTCAGGAATTTGGCTTCCATTTCTCCTCTGTTATACAGTAATCCACCTAGGAAAACAACAAGCGCTAACAACACAACAGAATATGCTTTCATTTTTCCGGAGAATTTGAATTTCTGTTGTTCCTCTATTTCTTTCTCTGACGCATAGCGAACCAATCCGGTTGGAAGACCAACTTTCACCATTACTTCATCACAAGCATCCATACAAGCTGTACAATTCACACATTCCATTTGCAAACCATCGCGAATGTCAATTCCTGTAGGACAAACGACAACGCACTGCTTACAATCGATACAATCGCCTTTTCCCGCAGCGTGTCTGTCTTCACCTTTTTTCCATTTGGCTCGGTTTTCTCCTCTTTTGTAATCGTAGAAAACGTTGATTGTTTCTTTGTCAATTAAAACACCCTGCAATCTTCCATACGGACAAACCATTGTACAAACCTGCTCTCTAAACCAAGCGAAAACAAAGTAAAATGCTGCCGTAAACATTATCATCACCAAGAAATTCGTAGGTTTTGCAAAAGGGCCTTCCTGCATAATGCGGAAAACCTCTTCATAACCTACAATGTACATAAACATAATGTGAGTGATGATAATGGAAATCAATAAAAATATAGACCATTTCAAGGAGCGCTTCCATATTTTTTCGGTATCCCAAGCTTGGTTATCAAGTCTTATTTGCTTGTTCCTGTCACCTTCTATAGCATATTCTATTTTACGGAATATCATTTCTAAGAAAATAGTCTGAGGACAAATCCATCCGCAAAATATTCTCCCGAAAACAACCGTGAATATAATAATGAATATCAGCGAGGCAATTGCTCCTAATGCCAGAATAAAAAAATCTTGAGGATAAAAAGGTTGTCCAAAAATGAAGAACTGGCGCTCTATAATATTAAATAATAGAATAGGATTACCATTGAATTTCAGAAACGGAACTGTAAAATATATGGCTAGTAAGAGAATACTTACAATAACTCTGTAATTGGTATATTTTCCTTTAGGTTTTCTTGGAAATACCCATTTTCTTTTACCGGTATTATCCATTGTCCCTACAGAGTCTCTGAATGTTTCAGCTTCTACTACCCAGCTTTCCGCCTCGTTGTATTTTTTTTCTGTAGTACTCATATCATTTAGATAAAAAAAGAGATTGTCCCAAGAATAAATAGCTATTATTTATTCTCAAATATCATTCCGAAAGAACGATATTTTTGACAATCTCTTTTGTATGTTTTTATTTAGATTTTTCCCAGTGTGCTTCTGTTCCCTGAGGAGCAGCACCACCTTGTGCAGGTGTGATAGGAGCTTGTTCTTGGTTGATATGGTAGACATAAGCTGCCACATTTTGCATATCAAATCCGGAAACTACACCATTTTTACCCCAAGCCTGCATCGTAGGGTTGTTTTTACTACCATTATCAACCATATAGAATACATTTTTGAATAATGTTTTCTCAGGTTGGTTAATCCAGAAATTATCAGTCAAGTTAGGACCGATACCTCCTTTTCCACCTTCACCGTGACAAGAAACACAATTGGTTTCGAAAACAGCTTTACCAGCTTCTACATTATCTTCTGAGAAAACTGCAGTTTCCAAAGTCGGCTGAGTTACTGTTGCCATATAATCATTGATAGCTGCAGTCTGTTCTCTGTACTCTTGCTCATATTCTTTGTATGGATGAGCAAAATCTGTCAAGAAATAGGACGACACATATAAAACACAGTATGCAACTCCAAAATAGAAAAGCCCTAACCACCATTTTGGAAGCTGATTGTCAAGCTCCATGATTCCATCGAATCCGTGGTCGATAAGGATGTCTTTTTCTTCTTTTTCAGACTGACTTTTAAATGCTCCGTTCCAAAGATATTGGAAATAGGGAATTTTTTTCTCAGCTAGGTAGGTTGCTTTTTCAGCATCAGTTAATTTTTTGAATTTCTCATTCTCAATCAAATCTCCAATCGCATTCTGAATAAAAACAACAATGATACTAATCAAAGCTGTTCCCAAGAAAAATCTAGTAGATAGAAAATCCGATGTCTGCGAGAACATATAGAAAACTACAAGTAATAATCCTAAAACGATTAGAATATTAATATAAATAGGTGTTCTTCTTTTCATTATTAAATATCTTTTTTAATTACAAAGTAAATTTGTCATCGTCGTGGTCTTTTTCCAAAGGCGCATTCTCTTCTTCACTATAATATTTCTTAGGTCTGTTGATTACGATGTAAACTACAACCACAAAAAATAGAATGAAGATAATCATTGCCAAAGTTTGGAAGAAACCTGCGTTTTCCACATTGGAGACGATGTCTTTAAAACTTTGCGGAATCATTTTATTTTAAATATTAATTACTAGCTGTTTTTACTTCTGTAGTTTTGATATCCGTACCCAATCTTTGCAGATAAGAAATCAATGCTACGATTTCTCTCTTCTCAAGTGGAACAAATTTTTCTCCAGCTTTCTCCTTGTTAGCTTTAGACTCAGCGAAAGATTTCTTAACGTCATCAGCTTCAGAGAATACATTCTTCACGATAGCACTTGCCTGATTATTCATCCAAGTATCCATAGAGTCAATCTGAGCTTTTGTATAAGGAACATCGAAAGTATTTTTCATCAATTCCAATTTAGCTTTAGACTTACTTCTGTCCAATGTGTTTTCAATCAGCCAAGGATATCTAGGCATGATGGAACCTGCAGAAGTTGACCTTGGGTTGTACA
>QFQW01000085.1 GCA_003248755.1 Chryseobacterium sp.
AAAGTGGTGGTCAATTTGCTCCAAAATCAGTGGTCAATTTATTCCGAAATGAGGTGGTCAATTTGACCGTTTTTTCCAATATGGTTTAACATTTAGTGTTATTAATACCCCAATTTTAGGACGAAGACCTAATGTTGATAATAATATTTATGCCAATTTACAAATAGAACTGAGGTCTATTTTGAGTAGGAATGATAGTAAAGAAGAAGGTTTAGTAGATACAATCTTAGAAGAAACCAATAAAATATTAGCCGGAACTTGGGATGATGTTGAAGAAGAGGGAGATAATAAGTTTATTACAGAAACTAATGAAGCAATACGTTTGGACCTTAATGATGGATTTGCTTACTTAGGGCAGGAAGATTATGGCTGGAGCGAACTTCCTAAAATTCCTCTTAAAGATTTAAAAGCCATTTTAGAAGAATGGATTTCTTTTAGAAATTCTGTTTACGCATAATTAAAGATAAATCTTTGAACATTAAAAGAAATGATAATGTGAATATAAAATTGAGAGCAGGATTAACCTGCTTTCGTTTGTTTTATGGAGTAATCTTCATCGAGCTTGTAACAAAACCTTCGGGCATAAAATTTTATATTGATATCAGAAGATTACCAAAGGATTCAATAGATATGTTTGAGATTGAAGATCTAGATGATGTTTTAAAAGGAGTTCTACCCAAAACCGACCATCTAGACGTCTTGAGAGAAAAAAATAAGTTAAGTTGGAGTAAGACGATAAAAAATTTTCCAATTAAAATTGAAAATGCTTTTATAAATAAAATCCAACTCAAAAATCTTTATCAAAGGCATTTTGATCTTTTCAATGGTATTTCTAAAAATATCTTTGGTGCATTTAAAGGTAGTAATAGGCTATATGTAAAGATTAGTTGTTATCAGGGAAGTAATCTTGTTGAACCAACAATATTAGAGAACTATATATCAGGATTTAAAAATCAAATAGATAAAATTTATAATGCTGTTCCTTCACTTAAGAATCAATATAAATTTGTTGATATTGATAATTACGAAAAATTTAAACTGTTTGCAAAAAATGCTTACGATAATAAAGGAAGACCAAGATTTAATGAAACTGAAGTTAAAATGCTTTATAATTTTATTAATAACCATTATCATAAAGGTGATAGATTTGTTATAGAAATGGAATCAGTTTTATATACTTGTAAAAACTGTCAAAAATATTTACAGTCAGTACAAAATGTTGCTAAAAATCAGGGCAAAATTATTGAATTTAAATTTGTTTCACATCCGGAGGCTGAGTCTTTAACAGTAGTTGAGCAGCTAATTAAATAATATAGATATGAATATAGAAATCTTAAAATACCTACAACAATATACAAAAAAACCAAATAGTAAAGCTGGTTTACAAAATGTAGGAATATCAATTCAAGATATTACACTTTTAGAGTCGCAGTATAATAACGGTAGTAAATTTCCTAAGGCTTTAAAAGAATTATTGTTTTTAGCAGGCAAGTTTTGTTATATATTAGATTATAACATTTTCGAAACTCAGCAAGAACTTCAGAATACAGTTCGGGACTGGCTTTCTGAAAATAATTTATCAATTAGTAGACCTTTTTTTGCTATAGATGCATATAGTTATGGTGAGTCATTCTTATTTATTTATTTGGATGAAGGAGATGATCCCATAGTAAGACAAGCATATTTGTTTCCAAGAAAAGATATGACGTTTATCACTAATCTCTTAGGGCAATCTCTTTCCGCATATATTAGCGGACAAATCGATGATGTTAAACAAGGCATAAATCCTTTTTAATGTTGCTGTTTTTATAAAAGACTACATAAATTTAATCTTTATATAGCGCTTGAATTTGGAACAATCTAACAAGGATTGATAGTTGGAAAATGAGATACGAGAATTATAGCCTCTATTGAAAAAAAATATTTGCCTTCAAAAATTGATTCTGAAAGGATAATATCTTCCTATCAGTTCATTGATGTGGAAAAGACGATAAATGCCAATCAGGAAGTTATAAATACAACAGCACACGTAAGTAATAATTCAACATTTCCCACTAAAGTAGAGTTTCATTTATTTCAGCCTATTGCTTTGACAGGCTATAAAGTTGAAGAAGAGCTAGAACCTACATTTCCTCAAAAGCCTTATGTTCCGGCATTTTTATGGTATTATTCGGAAGAATTCAGTCGTTTAAAGGATTTTAACTCCTCAATTTCTTTTGCTATTGACGTCACTATAGAAGTTGGTTTGTTCTTTTTGACCGGTGGTGTTTCTGCTATAGCAGAACTAAGATACCTCCGTTATGCTTCAGATTTGGCGAAAGCAATAAGGGCTGGAGCTGGAACAATTGAGTATTCGGTTTTAGTAGTAAAAGGAATTGGAGCTTTAGGACAAACTGTAACTGTGGGTAGCGCAGTTTGCGAAAGATATTATGATCTTTTGATAAAAATACACGATCCAAACAATGATTATACAGCAGAAGAAAAAGAATATTTCGAATATTTACATAAATTTTTTCTTAACCTGACATTAATTAGCGCAGGGGTAACTGTTGCATTAGAATATGGGGTTAGGAAATATGCAATAAAACTGACACAAGATACTGTTAAATTTGGTAAGCTTGACACAAAAATACAAAATCTCGTAGGAGAGATTGCAGGAATGGATACGGCAATTCTAAATGCTTTTAGAGACAGCAAGCTTACCAATAAACCCAAAATACTTGCAAAATTTGATTCTCCGGATTGGAGCATTATCAAGCGTAAAAAATTCTATGAAGATTTTAAAATACTAAATGAAACAGATTTATTAAAGCTAAATGATGATATTGCCTTGGCAAACTGGGAAAATCTTTTGCAAAGTAACGTTGCTGACAGAGCAATTGTAAGTATAGTTACAAATACAAAAAAGACAAATGATATTATTAAATATTACAACGAATATCTTTTTAGGTTAAAATTAAGTGACCTGACTATCACAAGACGAAGCAAGTTTTTTGATGAATTTGTTCCTATTATTGAAAATAATAACGCTTATACAAAAGCAACTCAAAAGCCGAACAGTAGATTTAGTTTTGGAACATCAAAAAGAACTTAAAAAGATATACAAAGATGCCTTAGATGATTTGGATTTAGTTGATAATATAAAATCTAACATGAATGAAGATTTTATAGATTTGTTAATTATTAAGACAAAGACTCTACCTAATGAAGTAAAACTTAAATACCTAAGAGAAATTGAGAATGAAGTCATTTCAATTCAGAGGTTGAGATCATTGCAAGAAGGTACTGGATTCGGTGACTTTGTAAATGCGTTAACAGCTGAGCAAAGAAAAATTTTTGAAGGCTCTAACAAGTTAGTTTCGAATACGGAAGTGTATAATAATAACTTATTAGTTGGATCGTATCAGAAAAAGTTTATTTCGGGGAGAGAAGGAATAATCAAGAATAAACTTTTTGGAGGGAATATTCCAATTGAAATTACTGAACCAGATTATATTAATTTCAATATTTTTAAAAGAAAAGCATATGATTTTCTTAAAAAAAGACCAAGAGAAAATGACACAGAATTAAAATATGTTTATGACCTTGTTAAAAATCATTGGAGATCAGGGAATAGATTTGTAATAAAAATAGAATCAACTTTTTATACTTGTCAGAGTTGTCAGGGATATTTGGCATATTTAAAAGAATTAGCAAAATTACATGGAAAGACAGTTGAAATTAAGGTTATAGCGCATCCAGAAGTAGAAGGAACAGCAGAGATAATACAATTACTAAATAAATAATCTAATGAATATAACATATTTGAAAAAATTAGAACAAAATCCTAATAAGCATTCTTGGAGTAATAAATCACTTACAATCTCAGAGATTCAACAATTAGAAGTAGAATATAATGCTGGAGTTGTTTTTCCTCAAGCACTTAGAGAATTACTTTTTTTAGCGGGAAAATACTGCATAGTATTGGATTATGGTTTAAAAAAATCTCAACAAGAATTGCAAAATTTTGTTAGAGCTATGATGGACGACGAAAATAAAACGATTAGTAGACCTTTTTTTGCAATAGATATTTATAATGCTTATGACCAGTTTATTTTTGTATACTTAGATGAAGGCAATAATCCTCCAGTATACGGTGCACAATATGAAGAAACTAGTGATAGACCAAATTGGATTATAGATGTAGACACCTCTCTTTCAAACTATATAAACTCTCTTGTTGACAGAGTTAAAAAAGGAGAAAATCCTTTCTAAGTTAATGGAAGAAAAATTTAATAGTTTATTTAAAGAATTTTTAAATACACGAAATAATAATTTTACGACAGTTAACACAGCAAGTATCCTTCTATTTAAAGAATATTTAAAAAGAATGAGATTGTGGTATGAAAAATTAGATCTTTTAGACCGATGGTTCTATATATATAGATTGGATGATGGACATAATATATTAAAATTGTTCGCTCCCGAATTACTAAATAATATTAAAACTTTAGATGATTTTAAAAATCAATATTATAACGGATTATATACAACTTCGTTACGGAATGAATTGAATGTTTCTATACTATATGGATATTTATGCTGGGAATTATTTAAGGATTATCCACAATTAGATGAGTTTAGAAATTTAGTCGACCCTTATGAACCAGTAATAAAAATACTACAACGAGGAAACAATATCAGACGTGGAGAAATGAAGACAATAGAAATTGACAACCAAATTGTTTTTAATGATTTCGATTTTGAAAAAGTTTATTTGCCATCGTTTAATGATGAGTTTTTAGATTTTGTAAACAACAAATCTGCTAGATTAGCTGATAGTGGTATTCCTAATCCTGAACGAGTTGATGAACTTTGGGAAGAATTTCAAAAGGATAATGGAAATAAGTAAATGGCTATTTCTACACACATTGAAGATTAAATGGAAAATTTAAAAAACAGGTAAAAATACGTATTGTTTACTTCGGATTAAACAACCAACTTTGAAACAGATCAAACTAATGATCTGTTTTTTTATGACTTGAAATGAAGGTCGTTTATTTTATAATCCCGAACACAAAATAGAACATATGTCTAATCAGCCACCAGCCAAAAGATACTATCCTAGGATTTCATCCGTGATCTCAGAAAATGATATCCCGGATATTTTAGGTTTTATAAAAACAGGAATTATCAATCTTCTGGATAATATATACTTCAAAGATTTGCAATATGATAAGAGTCCAAAAGGAGATTCTGCATTTTACAGCCTTTCCGTTGTATCACCAAAAAGAATTGATATAGAAATTCCCGGAACAGGTATTTTTCTGGTCCTTAACCCAGATTTAATTGATGATGGAATATCTGCGTTTCCGGTGACGATAGAATATCAGTGGAAGATATTAGCATATCTACGTTCTTTCAGTGTTGGGAACTTTTCTTTTGATCCTCAACAGATCTTTGAAGTTGCCCTTCGAGTACTAAATGTATCAGAAGAACAGGCAATTGCCCATTTCATCAATGTTTATGTACAGCCGATCAATGATAGTACAAGCTCATTACAACAATTTGTCAATGATCTTAATGAATTGTATCCAGACTGGAATCTTCCTGTTCCAACAGGGCAGACACAACTGGCAAGTATAGTAACTCAGATTTATTCCAAATCGGGAAAATATGCATCTTTAGTTGCTTTTTCTGCTTATTTACTAAGTAATGATCTTCAGGAAACTGCTGCCAAAGTGAAAAGCTTTTTTCAATCTTTTATCCCTCAGGATATTGATGAGTATATCAAAGATATTATCATTCCAAAATTCCGAGCAACATTATTGCTTTCTGCCGGAATAGAATTTCCCAGAAATATTTTAGTCCCTGTTGATCGCGTTACTCATTTACCTATTGAAGGCGAAAAAGTTACGCTGACTTTTGCCGAAGCCTTATTTTATGCCGATACGGAGAAAGGTTTTGGTTATAATATGGATTTGGTTCTCAGTACCAACAATCCTGCACAAATTGGTAATACCGGATTAATTGTTGATATCAACAATCTTAAGATCGATCTCAGCAAAACAGAAAATATTGCAGAAGCTGATGCGGACGGAAGACCAAAAGAATTCATGGGTGTGTATGTGGAGTATGCAGAGATCTTTCTTCCGAAAAAATGGTTCAAAAAAAGTAATAACAATACCACCAACCAAACCATCGGTATCTCCGCAAACCACTTATTGGCAGGTACAGGAGGAATCTCGGGTAATATTACCATTGGAGCAACTTATAACACAGGGAGTGATGGGAAAACTGTAGTAGATTATTTTTCAAAGTACTTCGATATTGATTATGAAAATGGTTTAAAAGCTTATTCTCTTGAAAATACAGAACCTGTATCAATACCAGATTACCATAATCTATTAACCTTTATTAATGGACTAGAGTATCCTTCACAGCTTAAATTTCAATTTCCAATACAATTAATTGTAAAATCGTCTGGAGAACAGAAAATTATAAAATCAGAAACAGAATACTATAATTTTCTGAAAACACTAGTTATTGACCCAAATGAATTTGTTTGGTTTGACTTAGGAAATCACGAAAATGGAGATGATAAGAAACCATGGCGATTAGGATTTAAAAAATTTGATATCGATTTTCATCAGAGTAAAGTGGTGCATTCCTCATTACATGCAGCGCTGGAAGTTCCAAAATTCAGAAAAGTAGGAACACCGTCAAATGATAATAATCCTTTACAAATAGATCTTCTCGGTGAATGGGAAAGTAAAGAGAACTTTAAACTTACTGCCAATTTTTTAGGAAATCCTGATGCAGTATCGTGGACGTTATTTGATTATGTTACGCTTACACTTCAAACAGCAGAGCTAGGAAGCAAAGATGGCAAATTCTTTATAGGAGCTGACACTAAACTAAAATTCCCGGAAAGTGGTGCTACTGCTTTATTTAAAGGAAAAGAAATAGATCTCCCAGCAATCAGAATCTACAGTAATGGGCGTTTTGAGATTGCTGGCGGAATTGGATTTATCCCAGTAAATATCACTTTACCATTAGGACCTGTTTCAATGTCTGTTACAGGGATACATTTAGGTTCTGTGCAAAAAGAATTTAATAATAAAATTCGAAATTATAATTATATAGGTTTTGATGGCTCTATAAGTGTAGATCCGGGTGGTATCGAAGTAAGAGGAAATGGTATAAAATATTATTACACGGTCGATAACAATGATGATGGCAATGGAGGAGTTGGTGATAGTTTCCTTCATATTTCAACATTGGAAGTAGATCTTGTAATCCCTGGTTCTGTAAGCGAATCACAAGCAGTGGCAATTATCAAAGGATCTTTGACTCTTCCAGAACCGGGTATTTCTGATGAGTTTGCCGGAAGTGTAAGTGTAAAGCTTCCTCAGGCTAATATAGCAGGAGAAGCGGCTTTGAGACTTAACCCTAAACAAAAATCATTTTTAGTAACTGCTTCAGTAGAGTTTCCTGCACCACTTATTCCTCTTGGGCCTGTAGGAATATATGGTTTTGCAGGCCTGATAGGTAAAAAATATGTTGCAGACAAAAAAGCGGTTTTTCCTAACGATTCTGACCAGAAAACATGGTATGATTATTATATGGCTCCTCAACAGGGGATTGATGTTACCAAATTTATAGGTCCGCCCCAAACCAATGATTACAGTAACCCTTTTTCAGCAGGATTAGGAGTATCGCTTGCATCAATGGACGGGGGAAGAATTATGTCTCTCAGGGCAATGATGCTTCTCTCTTTGCCTAATATGTTTGTGATAGATGCCGGCTTGGCTCTTCTTACAGAAAGATTAGGTCTTAAGGATGGTAGAACAGCTTCTTTTTATGCCTTTATCATTATTGGGGACAATTCTCTGGAATTCGGAGCGGGAGCCAATTATCAGCTTAATAACTCAAAGGGATGGTTCATTGAAATTAAAGCTGAAATACAAGCTGGTTTCTTCTTCAAAAATCAACGGCCTTGGTATATTAATTTCGGAACAAAACAAAAACCGATTACAGCTACGCTTTTCAAAGATATTTTGAATATAAAAGCAGAAGCTTATCTTATGATTTCGGCTGCAGGTATAGAATCCGGTGCAAAAATTGGTTTCGACTTCGACTTAATTATTGCCAGAGCATGGGTAATTGTAGAAGTAGGAACCCATATAAGTTTTGAAAGACCACAGATCGGTGGCTATATCTATATTGAGGGAGGACTGAAGTTAAATTTCTTTATTGTACAGGTTAGTATTGCAGTCAGTATTTTCTTCAGTGTAGAACTCATTAAACCATTCCTGATTTTCGCACAACTTAGAATTCAGCTCAAATTAAAAATATGTTGGTTCATTAAAATTAAAATCAATGTACTGCTTACCTTCAAGTGGGAGAAAAATAATAAAATTGATGATGCAGGAATCGCTCCGCTTACCTATATAGCTTCCGGAGATCCCGATTATCCTAAAAATGATAATTCAAAAGAATATGTGAAAGGACTGAACATGTTGACTAATGAAGTATTTAAAATTGACTTTATCGATGCAGGTACACTGATAAATTATCCTTCACCAACAACAGATCTTATAAAATCAATAATTCCGTTAGACACCTTCATTGATATAAAGTTCGAAAAAGGAGTTATTCCTTCGTCATCTGTGGATAGTATTATAGGTAGTAATTCTGGCTGGGGAAATGGTTATACGGATCTAATTCCTCCAAGAGATACAACTAATGGTGGTCTTAAACTAAGACAAGTGAAACACAAATATTCTATAGAAAGCATTTCAATAAAAATGGCTGTAAAAAAGGATAAATTTTCAGATGAATGGTCATGGGAAGACTATCATCCGTATGAAGCTTTATTTGATTCTATAGAAAACCCAAACATCACGAAACTTAAAAGCGGACATTGGCAGAGAAACAGCGATAGATATGATACTATCAGATTACTCGCTACCTCTCCCTTCTCTTACATGGATGGAGGAGAGCCTGGTTGGGTAATTCCTGAACAATATGGGATTACATCTGCCTCATTATTCTGTACAAGTTATGATGCAGTATGGCAAAAATCTAATTTTCTAAATATTCCTTTGGGAACAGAATATACGACTCCAACCGGATTTGAAGCTTATATGATTTCCGGATTATATTATAATATAGCTGGTACATATTCTCAAACTATAGAAACGGATGAGAATGGAAACAATATACCAATTATTTCTGATAATAATATGGTAATCCGAAATTCTAATAATCCATTTGGTTTTGATCAATCACTCGAATTCAGTAATGGAGATAATCTTATTATCACGTTCCCTGAACCGATGGCAAAAGGTAATATTTGTTTAACGACCTATTCATCATCGGTAACTATTGAATTATATGAGAAAGTCGCTTCCAGCGGGATCAAACAAAAATATAATAAATTTAGAGAAACTACTTATTCCAAAGATTTATTATCAGGAATAATTGATTTTGATAACCTTGATGGAAATGAAACACCATTAGCATCAATTTCTAAAATTATCATTAAACCAGAAACTCACAATAAGTATAGGATTGATGAAATTAATGAAGAAATTGCAGCAATATGGGCAGGAGCAGAAGCGAGGGCTGTGGAAACAGGTGAAGAAATAATACTGACCAGATTAGAATCACAACGCTTACGTGTACTGAAGCAGGAGTTATCAACGCTCAAACAAGAAGCATGTTCAGATATTGGGTGTCAAAGTATGAATTTTAAAATTTTAGATGATACTTATTTAGAAAATTCGCCTGCGGGCATGTTGTATTTCGTTAATGATCAAATTACGCTTAGAAATAATTTGAATGAAATAGGTTATCTGGAACCTCTAACCGTAGACTTTGATAAATACAGCGTATTGATTGTGTCGCTTTCTTATTATGTAGATGATTATGGAATGGTTACAAACACTGTCAGAAAAATTACTGATAAGAGCGACTATTTATGTATTAGTGTAAGTGATATTGCACGACGCAATTCCGAACAGGGCTCAATAGAGGGAGGAACAAATAATTTGCCTTACAGAGAATATAAATATTCTATAATCCAAATTGATAAAACCCCAAATAAAGATACTGCAATAAGAGAAGATGATGATTGTGGCTGTTCAGATAATAATAACCCTGAAAACCCAATGACAGTCTGTACTACCTCTATCCAAGAAATTAATTGGATGACAATGAAGGAGTTTGAATACAAAGAAACTTTCCCAGGTCAGGAAGCGACAATGGAAAGTTCTCAACAAACGGTTGATGCTTTGCAAAAGACAATTCAACCTATTTGGAGACCTAATACCAAATATTTGATCCATTTCAAGCTTAAGGATGAGGTAACTTTTAATAATGTTACAAAATCTACAACTTTTGATTATTTCTATGGTTTTAAAACAATGGGGCCTCTTGGACACTTCCACAAACAAAACCTTGATTATCTTATTAATTTCAATGAAAAAGATAAAGAGGGGAATTACAAGAAATATAAAGATGATGAGAAAGCATTAACATCTTTGCGCTCTTATCTTGATTATAAACGTTCCTACCCCAATCCAGACGGTAATCTTATGGGAGCAAAACCACTATATTATGGTAATGGTCAATGTAAAATAGATCTGTTTTTTGATAGAGCATATCTACAGCATATGTTTGCTGACTGGAAACTCTACAAAGGCGCAAACAAAGTATCTATGGAGATGCCAATTATTATTAAGGACCCGGTTTCTGAAGCCATTATTCCTTATCCATTGCCAATTGGTTGGGAAGAAGAAGATGTTCCTGGTGTCAGATATTTTTGGGAAGAAGATTCGGGTGCGGAACTTCCGTTAAGTGTTCAAACTTATATAAACTATTGGAATGAAGCAGCTCAAAATCCTCCCGGAATGGAATGTTACTTTGATCTCGGAGAAATAGAATCTCCTCCTTCAACCATGAGAACAGCCATTCTCACCAATTTAAAACCAGAGAATCTTTATACAGCTCAGATTTATAGTGCCTATGGTTATGACCCTAAAATAGGAAAAGAAATCATTCATGAATTTGGATTTACAACCTCTAGGTACAAAGATCTGGAAGATCAGGTGATGAGCCACAACTTAAATGTTACCGATGAGAATGGTAATATACAAATGAAACAGGCTGTTTTTGATTTGAAAATGGAGCTGACACCATTGCAAGTGAATAATCTTTATGATCTTGTATTCAAAGTATCTAATACATATAACGATACACTGAGAGAAAAATTCATTCATGAGTTTGACAGAGCTATAGAAGGTATTTTAAAGATGGCTCCGCTTAATCCACCTGCAAATACGGATTTTGTTAAAATCATTGACAAGACAAGCAATGAACTTATTGCTCTTCTTGTCCGTAATCCGGAACCATTTAATGATCCAAGAATTCCTTTGGGTGATGTAGCAGATACCTTAAGTGTTATGGTAAAAGGAGCTCCGGTAGCAGCCTATAAAACACTATGGAGTAAAGATTACTCTCAAGCTATTATAATGCATCAGAGTAAAAAAATAACAGCAGTAAGTCTTAGCTTACAATTTATCTATAAAAGTTGGGACGGAAACGCTAAGGCATACACCGAAAAAGATACAGTAACGACATTAATCACAAATTTAAACTAATATGTCATTCATTAAAAAACTAGATAATTCTTCATCATATAGAACTAATACAAAAACTGTAGTCATAAATAATCAGGCTTATTCTGCCGTTTCTGATAGTTACTCATCAATTATCTTATCTAAAACAGATGCCTCGGGTGGAATATTTTGGAAGAAAAAAATATCTATACAGAATAATTCTTTGATAGTAAGAGAATTACTAAAATTTCCAAACAATGAATTACTTTTGGTAGTTTCTAATACAAACTTCAAAGTAACGATATTAAGATTAACATTAAGTGGTGATATTGTATATCAAAGAACATGCTTTTTAAATGACTATTATTTGTCTGATGTGAAAAAAGTCTGCATTCTGGATAATAATGAATTCTGTATAGTTACGGAAAATGATACATTTTTATTTTTTGATAGTCAAGGGAATTTAAAAGACAATTTAGGGAAAAAATTGCTCATTGTTGCTGGACTTCGTCCTCCATATCCGGAGCTCTCTGTCACTGATGTTGTTTTTAGAAACTCACAGCTTGTAATCGTGGGGACTGCTACTCTCTATTCTTCGTCATCTTTTATAACATCCATACCTATTTCAAATTTTAATAGTAATGTATATTTTTTTGGTGAAAACTCGACAAGAATTAACCAGGTTTTTGTAAATCCAAATAATAATATTGTACTATGTGGATCACATAATGGCAAGCCATATTTCACTGCGGAATTTAATATTGGTAACAATATATTATTGGTTTTATCAGCAAATAATGTGGAGGGATATTTATCTAGTTTTACATATAACAGAAATCTAAATTGTTTCTATTTTTATAAATATTCGAATGTATTACTCAGGGAAGCCGAATTACCTAATCTTCAAAACAGCTTTTCTAAAGTAACTAGCGGCTTCAATAGACTATGGTCTAAAACTTTAAATATTGGAGGATCCATACAGGAATTAAAACTTGAAACTACAGATAATACTATTGTTTTAAATAGTAAATCTTATAATGAAAGATTGTGGGGTGTTTTAGATTCTGAATTTTCATTATGTAAAACTTCCTCTACAGTTGAAGAAAGTTTTTCTCCTGCCAGCTTTCTAATTGATACAAATCGTCCACGTCAAGTTTATTTCGGAACATTAAACCGAGAATATTACATGTTACCCAACTTTACACTAATATTCTCAGATCCTACTGGTGTTGATCAGGATATTTGTACGGTTAATTATCTTTCCATTATTGGCTCTTCACTGGGTAAATTATTTTTTGATACCCAAACCAATTATAATAATGCTTATGTTGGTAATATCCAGATTAGAAATTCGGCTAGCTTTCAAGTGACAATCAATTCCGGAGTGATTGCTACTAAAAATGGGTTAAATTTTATAATTGAAGGAGGGAATATTGATGCTAACTCTGATAGAAGCTTTAAAGTTTACGTTACCGGACAAACATCTCAGATTGGAGAAAATTTTTCTGTTCCAATAAACATTTCTAATCCCGAGGTTTCTAATCCTTCAGTATATTCAATTATTTTTAATGTAGAACAAGGTATTGCTGAACCGAATATTGGCTGTGAGGCTAATATCGCAATTGTTGTAGAAGAGACTTCCTCAAACATTTATCCAACTTCAGATTATATCAATAGGCTGAAGAGCAAACTGAGACATTTCATTACCAATCAAGCAAATAGTAATATTACGTTATCATTAATAGGTATGTCTAATGGTATCAATGATATAAGAACAGACCATATTATTGAGAAAAGCATAAAAAACAATAAACAATTATTTCTTGACTGGATAGATAATTATGGATTAAGAAACGGTGTAGGGATAGACAATCATTCAGATTATTTAGCTTCTGGTCTGGAAGCAGTTAAAAATAAACTTTCAGGTAATCCGGATATTGTTATTGTGATAGCCAAAGGCTGTGAAAATGTAACTGATAGCGCTATTGATAAGATTCAAAATAATAATAAAATCAAAGAGTTATATTCTTATTTTAATTCCAAATCACATATTTTCCAATACGGATATAATGCAGGAAGTTACGATTTTGGTGTAGCAAACAATTATCTGGCACCGGCACTTCAGGCTGTGTTGGACAGGGCTCCAATTCAAAAATCTACACAAAATAATATATTAACGTCAGATTATCTAGGCTTTGATACAATCGATAATTGGGCTTCAGGTCTTGGGCGACTCTCACAGGATATTTATGATTCTCAAGTGGGCTGTTATGCTCGACTCGAAATTCTGAATGACGTAGTAATAAACTCCTTGGTTGCCGGAACCATTTATGATGATAAACCAGTTGGTTTTATTAATATCAGAAACAAAAGTAATTCCCCTTATACATTATACAAGGTTCAAATTCATGGATCTACAAATATAGCAGGAGGTTTAGTATTTACTGCAACTGGAACAATCCAAGCTAATAGTCTTGAAAATGCGATAGAAGTTCGCGTAAGTGGTATGGCTAATTATAGCTTATCGAATTTTGTAGAACCACTTGTCATGACCGGTTCTGGTGCAGTCTTTTATAATCCTAGTCCAGGATTTAATTTGAAGATGAATGTTGCTGAAGAAACTATTAGAGGAACTATTACACACAGTGATATTCCTAATGAAGTATTTATAAAAGATCTTCTTGCCAGCTATCATGGAAACTATGGTGAATTTATTGTAAAAAACGAAACAAAAACCCAGCCATTAAGAGTTAAAAATGGCATTCAGTTGTATTCTGACCAAGGTTTTGTATTTACAGTTCATAACCCTGCTGATGAAGATTATGTAATAGATGCTTTAGCTTCCCAAGTGATTTTTATTGATTTAAATGTTCAATCTACTCCAACGGTAGCTCATCAATATAATGAGTTAATTAAAATTTCTAATGTTAGTAACCTTTCACATAATATTACCTTTACAGTTGAACCAGAAGAAATGTCAGCGGAAATTATCCAAACCGCTTTTTATCCTGACTTGACTTTTGTTAAAGATTACCCCTTTACTACAGCAAGAGATGTTGGGGATATCATTGTTCAAAATAATACACAAACTTTAGAATTATTTATTCCAAAGGATACACCAATTCTTAATGATATTGACGGAAAAGGATTGGACTTTAAAGTAAGAGAGGATATTACCATTTCGCACGGTCAGAATGATCGGGTTCCTATTATTGTAACTTCGGAAGGTGGTGCCAATCAATTAGGTTCTTTCACTCCAGTAATTGACTTTTCAGGTCTTCCAATTGATAACCCGAACGAAGATTTTTTACTTCCATTTACGATAGAACAAGATACTGTAGACATTCAATTAATCTATGCTGTTTTTGATGATTTTCCAACGATGATAAAAGGCCAAGCTATTACAGGTAATCTGACAGTTGGAGAAATTACCATACTCAATAACAGCCTTGTCACACCTTATACTTTAAATGCTCTAACAAAAATTTATGATCAAAAGTTATCTGGTTTAGAATTTATTACGGCAAATACAGGGGCAAAAGAGATACTTGCTGGAAAGGAATATTCGGTAGAAGTTAAAATTGATACTACCAATATCACTCCAACAGATTATGGCCATTTTTCAGGATTAATAAAGATTGATGGAGTTTATAATCCTGAATGGGAGATAAGCTTTAATGTTTTTGATAATGGGATCTCTGTTGATACAAACGAAGGATTGGAATTACAATCGCCAAATTTTGCACTGCAGGCAGTTGGATCTAAGGGAACAGATAGTATAAAAGGTGTGCACTTGCGTTGGTTATTTTCAGGCAATCTTGGAGATAAGCACCTCCCTAAAGGACAACATCAAAACGAAGATGTATCTTTTTTCAATTATAATAAAGCAGACGATTATGTTAAGCTTTACAGGGTTCCTTATACATCACAAATAAGAGCCATATGTAAGATCGATTTAACTTTACCTCCAGCTGTTTTAGATGAAGCTAAACAATGCTGGATATATGAAGTGTCTGGAGATATTTCTTCAGGTAATAATACACCTTCAAGAGTTGAAGTTGAATCCCGTTTGATGTATGTCTATTTCAAAAACAAGCAAACCTATGATCAACTAAGACAAAATTCTCCACACCTTGATCCTCTTACAAATCCAAAAGGGTTCGTGGATGCTTACGGAAATAATATAATTTTCATGAGAGACGATGCTGCCATTAGCGTGGAAGGAATAGTTGAAATTGCTTTGCACAAGACTTTCGTAATATGTGACTCACGCAAAATAGTTGTAGAAATAATTCCAACAGCACAAAAAAGTTTAGTATTTTCAGTGAATAAATACCTCTCTAAGTTCAACAATGATGATCTGCAAGAGCTGTACTACGCGGCTGATCATGGGTTAGTTATCAACGGAAATATAAACCGATTGTTGTATTTAGGTCCAGTAAGAGAGGCCTTGGACCTCGTCCCCTCCGCTTCGGATAAGTTCGTTTCTGTGTGATGCTCCCTCCGTGCCAGGCCGCTTAGGCCCCATATCCTGCAGATGAATGAAAGCTTTGTGTTGACTATCTTATTTTTCCAAAAATAGTTTTGAACTATT
>QFQW01000003.1 GCA_003248755.1 Chryseobacterium sp.
GGAAGGAGAAATATTCTGACGCTTAAACAAATCCTGGCTACTAAAATACAAGAGCATTTCAATGCTGCATTATATGAGCAATTCCGTGATAAAATTGGAGAACTGATTATTGGGGAAGTTCACCATATCCGTCACAAACATGTGATATTGCTGGATGATGAAGGTAATGAATTTATCCTCCCAAAAGAAAATCAGATTCCTTCTGATTTTTTCAAAAAAGGAGATAGTGTCAGAGCAATAGTTGAAAGTGTAGATTTCCGGGGATCAAAACCTCAGATTACAGTTTCTAGAACTGCACCTAAATTTTTGGAAGAATTATTGGAGCTTGAGATTCCTGAAATCCAAGACGGAACCATCATTTTGAAAAAAGTTGTTAGAATACCGGGTGAAAAAGCGAAAATTGCTGTAGATGCTTATGATGACAGAATTGATCCGGTTGGAGCTTGTGTGGGAGTTAAAGGGTCTAGAATTCACGGAGTTGTAAGGGAATTGAGAAACGAAAATATCGACGTTATCCAATGGTCAAAAAACCCTGAGATTCTTGTAAAAAGAGCTTTGGGAAATATTACTATTAATAAAATTGAAGTTAACCCGGAAACTAATTATGCTTTGGTTTACACACCGGTTGACGAGATTTCTAAAGTTATTGGTAAACAAGGTCAAAATATCAAATTAGCTTCTTGGTTGTCTGGATATGAGATTGATGTTTACAGAGAAACTTCGGAAGATGATGATGTTGAATTGGTAGAATTCAATGATGAGATTGAGTCTTGGATTATTGATGAATTCAAGAAAGTTGGATTAAATACTGCAAGAAGTGTCCTTGATAAAGACACAGAAGCATTATTGAATATTGTTGACTTAGAAGAAGAAACTATCGAAGAGGTAAAAAGTATTCTAAGAGAAGAATTGGAAGGATAATAAATCAGAGAATAGAAATAATTTCTGAGAACTAAATTTAATAAAAAGAAAAATTAAAGCTATAAGCTTAAAACGCTAAAGCCAAAAGCAAATTATATTTATGCCAAAAATAAGATTAAATAAAGCCGTTAAAGAACTTAACATATCTATACCAAGAGCTGTGGAATATCTCCAAAGCAAAGGGATAGGTGTGGACAGTAATCCTAACGCTCTATTAGAAGAACAGGCATTTTCTGCATTAGAAGCTGAGTTCCGAAAAGATGGAGAACAAAGAAAAGCTTCTCATGAGGTTGTGATTTCTAAAGTTCCTGATGAAAAATTAGCAATTGAAGAAAAAACTCCTGAGGTAATAAGAGCCAAAGCAAACGTACCTTCTGAACCTAAAGTTCTAGGTAAAATTGACCTTAATCCAACAAAATCTGCTGTAGAAGTTCCAACTCCAGTAGCTAAAGAAGAGATTAAAGAGGAAAAGCAAAAACCGGAAGTTGTAAAAAAAGAGGAAAAACAGGAGTTCAAAGTATTAGATAAGATTGATTTGTCTAAGCTGGATACTGGAAAGCCAAAAGTTGTTACAAAAGAAAAAGAAGTGGAGAAAGCTCCTGTTCAAGAAGTCAAAATAGCTGAACCAAAAGTGGAGCCAACTCCTGTTAAAGAAACCCCTGCAACTCCAGAATCTGATGAACCTCAAAAAATTGAGACTGTTTATCAGAAACTTGATGGTCCAAAAATTTTGAAACAAACCGTTGATCTTTCGCAGTTTAATAAACCAAAACCATCAGGGAATTCTAATAACAACGCTGCTAAGAAAAAGAGAAAGCGTATTACAAAAGATACTCCCGGACAAAATAATGCCGGACAAAGCAATAATCAACAAGGAGGCGGTAATAACCAAAATAGTGGAAACCGTGGAGGTAACAACAATAACCGCCCACAAGGCCAAGGTGGTAATAACCAAAATGGTGGAAACCGTGGCGGAAATAATAACAACAATCGTGGAAATAACAATAACCGCGGTAACAATAATAACAGAGGAGGTCAGCGTGTAATGCCTGTTGAGCTTACCGATGAACAAGTTAAAAATCAAATTAAAGAAACTCTAGAAAAACTTACCAATAAAGGAGGGAAATCTAAAGGTTCTAAATACAGAAAAGAGAAAAGAACTTGGAGAAGAGAGCAAGATGAACTTCAACAAGAACTTGATGCTCAAGATAGAACATTAAAAGTTACCGAATTCATTACTGTGAGCGAATTAGCTTCGCTGATGAATGTAAGCGCAACAGAAGTTATTTCTGCTTGTTTTTCATTGGGAGTGATGGTAACAATGAACCAACGTCTTGAGGCTGATACATTGATGCTTGTTGCAGACGAGTTCGGATATAAAATCGAATTCTCTGATGCTGATGTTGAGGAAGCGGCGGCAGAAGAAGAACCGGATGCCGAAGAAGATTTGCTGCCAAGAGCACCTGTTGTAACAGTAATGGGACACGTGGATCACGGTAAAACATCATTGTTGGATTACATTAGAAAAACAAATGTAATTGCTGGAGAGTCCGGAGGTATCACACAGCACATCGGAGCTTATAATGTTAAGTTGGAAAACGGACAAAGAATTACATTCCTTGATACACCTGGTCACGAGGCGTTTACTGCCATGAGAGCTAGAGGTGCTCAGATTACCGATATTGCAATTATTGTTGTTGCAGCGGATGATGATGTAATGCCACAAACAAAAGAAGCTATTGCTCATGCGCAGGCTGCAGGTGTTCCGATGATTATTGCAATCAATAAAGTTGATAAGACAGGAGCTAATCCTGACAAAATCAGAGAACAACTTTCTGCTATGAATGTCTTGGTTGAAGAATGGGGTGGAAATGTACAGGCTCAAGAAATCTCTGCTAAGTTTGGTAATAATGTAGATATACTATTAGAAAAAGTTTTACTTCAAGCAGAAATGTTAGAATTAAAATCAAATCCAAATAAGCAGGCAAGTGGAGTAATCATAGAAGCTGCCTTGGATAAAGGGCGTGGATATGTTGCAACCATGTTGGTGCAAAACGGAACCTTAACTGTTGGTGATTATGTTCTTGCAGGAAAAAATCACGGTAAAGTAAAAGCTATGTTGGATGAACGTGGTAAAGCTATGGAAAAAGCCGGTCCATCTATTCCGGTTACTATTCTAGGTTTGGACGGAGCGCCAACTGCAGGGGATAAATTTAGAGTTTTTGCTGATGAAAAAGAAGCTAAAACGATTGCAAATAAAAGAGAACAGCTTCAGAGAGAGCAATCAATCAGAACGAAGAAACATCTTACTCTTGATGAGATTGGTCGCCGTATTGCTTTAGGAGATTTCAAAGAATTAAATATTATCCTCAAGGGGGATGTGGATGGATCTGTTGAAGCATTGGCTGATCAGTTGCAAAGATTGTCAACTGAAGAGATTCAGGTTAATATTCTTCACAAGGGTGTTGGACAGATTACAGAAAGCGATATTTTATTAGCTGCTGCATCTGATGCAATTGTAATTGGTTTCAATGTAAGAGCAAGTGTAAGTGCGAAAGATATTGCCGATAAAGAAGAAGTAGAAATCAGAACTTATTCTATTATCTACAGAGCGATTGATGAAGTTAAGGAAGCGATGGAAGGTTTACTTTCTCCGGAGATTCAGGAACAAGTTATTGGTAATGTTGAAATCAGAGAGGTATTCAAGATTTCCAAAGTTGGATCGATTGCGGGATGTATGGTTCTTTCAGGTAAAGTAACTAGAAACTCTAAGATCCGTTTATTGAGAGATGGAATTGTAAAATTCGATGGTGAATTAGAAAGTTTGAAGCGTTTCAAAGACGATGTTAAAGAAGTCACCAAAGGCTATGAATGTGGTCTTAATATTAAAGGCTATAATGACATAGAAGTCGGTGATATTCTTGAAGTTTACGAAGAAGTCGCTGTTAAGAAAAAGTTAAAATAGTGTCAAATTAAAAAAAAATCTAGATTTTTCTAGATTTTTTTTTAATTTTATCATATTATAATTATATAAATAAAATTATTATGAAAAAAATTCTATTTTCGTGTCTTGCATTAATGTTTGCAAACAGTGCATTTTCGCAATTCTGGTCAAATCAATTTACAGGTTTTGATAGTCCATCTAGAGGAATATTAAGTATTCATGCAAAAGATGCCAATAATGTTTGGGCAGTTGCTTTCGATGGAGTCAATGGTGATGATATTCAGGAATTTACTAAAACTTCTAACGGTGGGCAAACGTGGACTGCAGGATATATTGAGTTAGGAGATTCTTCATTAGGGATTCAAAACATTATTGGAATAAATGAAAATACAGCTTGGGTAATGGCTTCAAGGGAGGCAGATGGTTCGGGTGGAGTATTTAAAACTATTGATGGAGGTGAGAGTTGGGAATTTCAAATGGGAGGTACAACGCCTAACGAATCTTGGAATAACTGGGTTCATTTTTTTGATGCTAATAATGGGGTTTTTATGAGTGATCCTGTAGGTGGATATTTTGAATTATACACAACATCTGATGGGGGAGCTAACTGGACAAGAGTGCCATCGGCTAATATTCCAGCTCCGTTATCTTCAGAATATGGGTATACATCAGGATATACATATGTTGGTGATACTGTTTTCTTCTATACTAATAAAGGAAGAATCCTAAAATCTGTAAATAAAGGACTTAATTGGACTGTGGCTCTTCCTACTGGTTATGTTACTGATTTTGGAACAACTACTAATAATGGTTTGATGAGTTTTAGCGATGCAAATAAAGGTATTGTATTCAAAAAAACGGCTACTTCGACTGGCGCTCCAACAGCATTAAGTATTTATAGAACAACAAACGGTGGAACAAACTGGGAAACTGTTAGTTTTTCAGGAATTGATTTCTCTAGCAATATTACAGCAATTTCTTATGTGCCAGGAACTAGTACAATTATTGCTGCTGCAGTTACTCAAGCTGCTCCGGGTTCATATATTAGTACGGATAACGGATCTACTTGGACTAAATTAGACGCTGTACAACATACTTCTGTAAAATGTATTGCTGATTTGTGTTATTCAGGTGGCTACTCTAATGCAGGTACCGGCAGTGGAATGTTTAAATCGACTCAATCACTTGCTGTAAATGAAACTTCAATTAATGGTAAATCTGTAAAAGTATATCCTAATCCAGTGGCTGATTATTTTAAAGTTGATACTTCTGGATTTGAAGTAGCTAAGTTAAAAATTTCAGTTGTGGATGCTTCAGGGAAATTAATTAAATCGTTTAATTCTCAAGATTCTTATGATGTTAATGGTCTTGCAAAAGGTGTTTATGTAATCACTATTACAGATGGTAAAAAATCTGAGACGACAAAAATTATTAAAAAGTAATCGCTTGGTTATAGCATAAAAAAAAGACCATCAATTTTGATGGTCTTTTTTTATTAATACCCTATTATGGAAAAGCGATTTAATAACACAAAAAACGTACACAACGAGATTATGAGATGTCTTTTAATTAGACATTGTCAACCGGATAGTAAAAGGCAAATTCCCGGAAATAATGCTTAAAAAATCCGGAAAATATACATTTTCCGGATTAGTTTTTGATTAAAAAAAGTGTAAACTTATTTTAGGAGGGACATAATAATATTTTGATTACTATAAAGAGTTAATGAATTTAACTAAATCAGCTTCTTTTGAGTAATTGAAGGAAGATTTTTCAATGGTATTTTTGAAATCTGGCAAAGCATCTATCAGTTTATTTTTATTTTTAGGAAACTCTATTATTTTGCCATTGTTTGCTTCGAGGAAATATACTTCTTTTTGTTTTTTATATTCAGCAGGTCTGTTCTCTTCATAAGAACTTTTAGCCTCTTTTTCTTTTGTAAGAATGACAGAATCTTTTCTATATAGCTTGATATTGTTTTTTTCTGCTATTAAAAAGAGATAACCTTTTACAGTTTTGTTCCGCTCTGTGTAACTAACTAGATTTATTTTTTCTCCAGTTTCTATGATTATACTATTATACTTATCATCTTTAGGTAATACATAAACATTTGCACCGTCTTTTACTTCAATCTCATCTTTCATGGCATTATATCTAATTAAAATATTTGAAGCACCATTCTGTATTTCAGCTTTTACATAGTTAATGTATATGAAAGGAGAGCCTTCTATATCATATCCACTTTTTGCGCCATCATATAAACCATTTCTGAGTATTCCATTATTCATATTTTGATTGCTCTGAAAAGCTGTGTTCTGAGCATATAATAATGATGATGCCAAAAATAGTATTGGATAAATTACTGTTCTCATAATTTTTTTTAATTAAAGGTAATAATTTAAAATTATAATCATATTTTTTTTATATAATATTTGGTATTATTAGTAATAATTAACATATTTGCATATTATAATATAAATAGTGTTAATATGAATGTAAAATTACGTGTATTGAGTATGGGTGTTTTGTTTTTTACAGGACAAACTCTTATGGCTCAAAAAGCAACAAAAGACACAACTACGACTAGTCAAAATATAGATGAAGTTGTAGTATTGGGGTATGGTAAGGTTATTTCCAAACCAAAGGATGTGACAGCCTCAACCACTATCTCTGCAGAAGTTATTGAAAATCGACCAAATGTATCATTTTTAAATTCAATTCAAGGTACTGCGCCAGGTGTTACAATTTCGTCAATGTCCGGAAGCCCTGGTTCTGCAAAGATTGATGTGATGATTAGAGGTCTTTCTTCTTTGAATTCATCTACAGATCCTTTGTATGTGATTGATGGTATATCTTATAGTGCAACGGAATTTAGAAATATTAATGTAAATGATATTGAAACAATATCTATTATTAGGGATGCGGCGGGAACATCAATATATGGTAATCGAGGAGCTAATGGTGTTGTAAATATTGTTACTAAAAAAGGTCGATTCAATTCTGCTTTGAAAGTTTCATATAGTGGAATGACTGGGGTAAGTGTTTTGCCAACTAGTAAGTATGAAATGTCAGATGCTAAACAAATTTTAACACTACAGCAACGTTACGGAGCTGGATTAGGAAGCACAATGACGACAGACGAAATAGCAAATTATAATGGTATTAATACAGATTGGAAGAAGCATTTTTTTAAACCAAGTATTACTCAACAACATGATGTAAGTTTTGCTGCAGGAGGACAAGGGCTTAGCTCATATACATCGGTAGGTTATATGAATCAAGGGGGAATTGTACCTACAACAGATTTTCAAAGATTTACAGTTAGAAATAACCTTAATGGTAAATCGGCAAATGGTAAACTTACCTTTAATACTCAACTTGCCGTTGGTTTTTCTAAAAGAAATCAATTGAATCAGGAAACAAATGATAATATCAGCAATAACGTTGTACAAAATCCATTACATGGAAGTTTGCTAGGATTGCCAACTATAGCTCCTAATCAATATCTAACCGGACAAGCATTATATAATGCGATTGGTACCGATTTTAGTGGAGGGAAGTATATCTATGTTCTAGAAGACATCTTAAGGGAAAATAATCTACCTTCAAAGTTTAATCAAACTTCAGTGTTAGCCAGTACATCAGTAAGCTATAAAGTAACACCTGATTTAACATTTAACAATAAAACGGGTGTAGATTATAAAAGAAATGACAGGGTCTTTGCGAGGGCACCTTGGTCTTATTTAGCTTTGGCTGTAGCAGGAACGGCTCTTAAATATCCAGGATTTGAGGTAATGTCTTCAAATCAAGATTTTACTTTTAATAATACAGTTAGTGCAAACTATCATAAAGAATTGGGTGAGCATACATTGGACCTAGGAGCATATTTTGACTATACAAAAGCAAACTATTTTTATACTTTTCAACAACAAAATGGACTTAATCCATTAACATATTCTCCGGGAGCAGGTACAGGATATGTTGATATAGAAACTGTAAATGGAACTAATAATTATGTTCCTCAAATATTAGCAGCTAAAATTAAAGCAGGAACTGTTTCTTATTTTGGGCAGTTAGATTATGATTATGCAGGGAAGTATGGTGTTAATGCAGTTGTAAGAAGAGATGCAAGTTACAGGTTTGTTGACGATTTCAAATGGGGAACATTTTGGTCTGTAGGAGGTAGATGGAATATTGATAAAGAAAATTTTATGGAAGGATCAATATTTGATATGTTAAAATTAAGAGCATCATATGGAACAAGTGGGAATCAAAATATTTTTGATGGTTATTTAAGATACAGAGACTTAACAGGTACGCTATATGGTAATAACCCATTGTTTTTTGCCAATAGTAATACAAGAGATTTAAATATTGCAAGTAGCTCTACAACTCCAGGATATAATAATGCTTCAGCATATTTCTTGGGAAGAGTAGCAAATACTGAACTTCAGTGGGAAGAAGTTAAAATGTCTAATATTGGAGTTGATTTCTCTTTATGGAATAGAAAATTGACAGGATCAATAGATGTTTATGAAAAAACAACAGATAAATTATTTAATGATATAAATTTATCTGCGGTTACTGGTCTTTATTCCTTTGATGGGAATAATGGACAAATGAAAAACAAAGGTATAGAACTTTCTTTAAGATATAATGCTATTAATAAGGAGGATTTTAAATTATCAATCTTTGCTAATGGATCTTATAACCAAAATAGAATTACTAAAATTAATGGAGATTTTCAGGATTTCGGTTCTTATGTTTACCAAGTTGGGAAGCCTGCCTATGAATGGTATCTTGTACCTTACTTAGGAGTAAATCAAGAAACAGGAGAAATGCAGTTTCTTGCAGCTGATGGCAGTATAACAGAAAAACCAACGGTAAATGATAGACGAAATACTGGAAAAAGTTTTATGCCTAAATATCAGGGAGGTTTTGGATTTGATTTAGATTTCAAGAATTTTTATTTCAATGTATTATTTTCTTACCAGTTAGATGCATGGAAATTTGATAATCAATATACTTGGCTTTTGGATCCAACTTCTATTGCCGAATATAATGTCTCTTCTGAATTACTTAATGCTTGGACTCCAGAAAACCATACTAATACTCCTGCATTACATGCTGCTAACACTGGATTAGATGGTTCATCAGACAGATACTTGGTAGACGCATCTTTTGTAAAGCTAAGATCTTTGATGATAGGTTATAATCTACCAAAATCTGTTATTGGAGAAGGATTTGTTAAATCTCTCAAAATTTTTGTACAAGGTGAGAATTTAGCAATATGGACAAAATGGAAAGGATATGATCCTGAAGGGTTCACTTTATTTCCCTTAGGAAACTATCCTAATCCAAGAACAATATCATTTGGAACTAGTATTGAATTTTAATAAGAAAAATATGAAAAAATATATAATAACATCCCTTCTTCTTGGCGTACTATCTATGACTGTGGGATGTAGAGATGCAATTGATATAGTACAAGATGGCGAATTAAGCAACGATGCAACATTCTCTAATGTTTCAAACTTTAGAGATTACTTAATGGGAATTTATGCTGGTGTTAGTAATTCTGACGAAGTCTATTTTACATCTATTTTTACAGATGAAGTAGGTTACGGAACGGCAAATGCGGGACAAGGAAATACCCTACATAGATTTTTCTTGGATGCTGGCGATTCAAGTGCATCCGGTATATGGCTTAATCATTATTCAACAATTAATAAGATTAATAGACTAATAGACGGTTCCACAAAATTTGTTCCAAATGGAGCTACAGAACAGGCTATTTATACGCAGACATTGGTCGAAGCAAGAGCTTTACGTGCTTATAGTTACGTTCAGTTAGAGGCATTCTTTTCTACAAATATGAAAGATCCTAATGCATTAGGAGTTATATTTTCTGATGATATTCCTAATATTTATGCTCAAAAACCAAGAGTTGCTAATTCAGAAATTTTTCAATTAATAGAATCTGATTTGGACTTTGCGGCAGCTAATGTTAATGATGGGATTTCTAGACCATCAACTTATCCGGCATTATATTTCCTAGTGAATAAAAATATGATTAATGCTTTAAGAGCGAGATTTTATTTATACAAAGGTGATAATACAAAAGCGGCTCAATATGCGCAACAAGTCATTAATGATTTTGAAGCAGCAGGAGGTAAGTTAACACCAGCTACACCTCTTGTTCCATCTAGTGTTACAGCAGCAATTGGTACAGCAGTTTGGAATAATAATTTTTATGGAACTACCTCTATTGCTTCAGTAAATCCATATAGAATGATGTGGGCTGATAAAAGTCAAGGAGAAGTAATTTTTGGACTTAGTAGACCAACCAATGGAACTTGGAGTAATATTGCAAATCTATATACGACAAATTTAACAAATGCTTCCGGGTCTCCTTTGTTTGAAATGGGAAGAAACTTGTTTAATATAATTCTTAATACGTCAGGAGATGTTAGAAGATACGCATATATAGATCCTACATCAAAAGTTGACAATAATTATGCAACAGCAGAAAATTTCAAGACTACAGATGTACTTATTATTGATAAATATCCAGGAAAAATAGGAACTAATCTTAATCTTAGAAATGATATTAAGATATTCAGATTGTCAGAGATGTATCTAATTTTGGCAGAAGCAGCAGCAAATTCTAATAACCTTTCAGCAGCAGCAACAAATATTAAAAAAATAAGAGATGCTCGTAATTATCTAGGAGCAACGGCGTTGCCATCTTATGCAAGTCAAGTTGATGCTTTGACGGATATTCTTAAAGAAAGAAGAGTAGAACTATGCTTTGAAGGACATAGGTATATAGATCTTAGAAGATTAGGTGCTACGGTTAATAAAACGATAGAAAGAGATCCTACGGATGATTTCATCAAAACTTTGCCAACAAGTATACCAATATCAGACTATAGACTTACCTTACCAATTCCTTTGAATGAGTTAAAGGCTAATCCTACTATCCAACAAAATCCAGGCTACTAGTTAAGTAAATTATCCTTAAATAAAAAATCCCGCAAATTTGCGGGATTTTTTATTTAAGGATAATTAGTACTTTTGTACTCAAATTTCCTTGATGAAATACTTATTCGCTCTGTTGTTATTTTTGAATATTAACATTAATGCACAGCAGATAAACAAAACGGATTCTAATAAAATCTCTTCCGATACTCTCAAAGTAGATTCTGGAGAGAAAGATTCATTAGAAATATATAAACCGACGATTTACGATTATCAATTCAAGAAAAGATTCTCTGAAAAGAAAATCTATGATACAACTTTTGCTATTGAGAGGTCATATATCGTTACACAATATAACAAGAAAGATAACTTTGGTAAAATCCAATATGCTAATGTTGGTTCAGGATTTCAGAATTTAGTTTATGAAAAAAATGCTGAACAAAATCTCAGTCTTCTTCCAGAAAACAAATCTTTCTATCTTTTAGGAGAAAATGACATTAATTATTACGATGTCAAAACACCTACGACTACATTTTTCTATAATAATGCAATGCAAAATGGAGGACAACTTCATACCACATATACTCAGAATGTTGGCAAAGATTTTAATTTTGCGATTGAATACATGGGACTAAGATCTCAGGGGCTGTACAGCAATAGCCTGGCTTCAAGTAATAATACAATTTTCAGTGGTCATTATACATCGAAGAATGGTAAGTACGAAGCTTACGCTCATTACATTCACCAAAACGTAAATAATCAGGAAAATGGCGGAATTGCAGATGTAAATCTTTTCTTAGACGGAAATTCTGAATTTAATAATAGGTTAAATGTCGAAACCAATTTATCCGGAGCAGAATCTAGATATGGTTACAGACGATATTACTTTAGTCAGGAATTTGCTCCATTTGATCCAGCAAAATATCCATTCAAGTTAAGGCATACAATTTTTCATCAGGGTAACAAATACTATTTCTCGGAAACAGCCGCCGATTTAGATTTTTTTGGTGGTACAGATATTACAGGATTTCCACTAGGTAGTAAAAAATTTTCCAACAATCTCAGCAATACATTCAGTTTGGTTTGGGATAATGAAAAATTTAAGTTGGATGCAGGGTTCCGTCATCAGTATATTACCTTCGGAAACAAGAATGCCTTCCCTCTTCTAAATATTCCCGGATATTTCAAAGAACAGAGATTTGGAGCAGTTGGGAATTTGCAGATCAAATTGTTAGACAAAATCCAACTGAAATCATTCTTAGAAATTTCCAAAGGTTCCAATTTCGGAGATTACATTAAGACGACGAACGAATTGGTTTTCGAACCAATCAAAGATTATTTGATAGAAGGACGAGTTAATTTCCAATCTGCTTATCCGAGTTTCAATTATCTCGTGAATTCTTCGCATTATCTTAATTATAACTATTATCTGCAAAACCCAAATAACGAAGCCGTAACTCAAATCGGTGGAACTTTGAAACTGGCAAAATGGTTCAACACGCAATTGTTTGTTGACTATTACAGAATAGATAATTACACTTATTTTGATAATTCTGCTAAGCCTCAACAAAGCTCATCGTCGCTCAATATTTCTCAGATTGGAGGTGAAGCAACATTAGGTTACAAAAGGTTTCATTTGAACGGAAGAGTGTTATTCCAAAAAGCTTTAACGAATGATAATCTTTTACCAATGCCGGATTTTATCGGTAGAGTCAATTTGTATTATCAAGCTCCGGCATTCAAGAAAGCAGCAGAGATTCAGGCCGGTGTTAAATTGTATTACTTCACCAAATTTGCTTCTAGAGAATTTTCACCAATTCTTAACGAGTACATTTTGCCGGGAACCAATCCTTATTCCATTGGAGGACAGCCTATTGTGGATATTTATTTTAATATGAGAGTGAAGAGAATGTTTTTCTACGTAGAAGGTCAGCACATCAACCAGACCTTTATGCAGAACAAATCTTTTACGGCACCAAATTACCCGATTTACGATTTTCGTCTTAATCTAGGCATAGTTTGGTATCTTTTCCATTAATTTGTTAGAATTGTTATGGCAGCTTTATACGCTTTCCGCTCCCAAACCTAACGAAGTGGTTCGACGAAGTCAATCTTTTTACTTTTTAGCAAAAAAGCAAAAAGGATTTCCGCTCAAATCGAGGAACGAGATTCATCGATTCAAATGAAAAAATAAATAAATTAGAGATAAGTCGGGCTGCAATTAAAACATAAAAACAACATTTGTAAATAAATAAAACCCTAAAACTTTGATGAGTGAAACGCCCTTGCGTATCTTAAAAACAATAAGTTGTTAAAAAAACTTTGCGAACCTTGCGTTTAAAAATATAAAAAGTATCAACCAAATGACCATCGGTTTCGAACATATAGATAGTATTCCACAGCTTGTAAAAGACTTTCTGAAAAAAAATCTGGACGGATTTCAAGGAAAAGTTTTTGACCTGGAGAATTTCAAAAATCAGATTACGGAAAAACAAAATTCCTATTCTGATGACAAAAGAGAACTACTTTACAACGCGATTTTTTCTCAGAATCAGGAGGAGCAGATGTCTCCAAAACAATTGGAATTTCTTTTTTCTTTGAAAGATAAAAATACATTTACCATTACAACTGGTCATCAGCTCAATCTATTTACAGGTCCGGTTTTTTTTATTTATAAGATTTTGCAGACCATAAAAACTGCAGAGTTTTTAAAATCTAATTTTCCGGAATTTAATTTCGTTCCCATTTTTTGGATGGCAACGGAAGACCACGATTTTGATGAAATCAATCATTTCAAAACACGTGAACATTATTACGAAATCAAAGGGAATGCTGGTGGTGATGTTGGAAATATTAAAATCGATGAAACCTTTTTCATTCAGGAATTTGAGAGAGAATTCAAAGACAATCTCTATGGCACCGAATTGATTCTCTGGATTAAAAAAGCCTATCAAAAAGGAAAAACGCATACACAAGCGATTCGATATTTGGTGAATCAATTATTTTCGGACTACGGATTACTGACAATCGATGGAAACGAAAAAGAACTGAAAAATCAGGTCAAAGATATTTTCAGAAAAGAATTATTATCGAATCAACTTTTTGAAACAACTAGAAATCAAAGACAATTTCTGGAATATAATTATGGCAAAGTCCAAGTCAATCCGAGAGCAATCAATCTTTTTTATTTGACGGAAACCAGAAACAGAATCGAAAAAATCAACAATGATTATTTCATTCTTGACACCGATTTAAAATTCTCAGAAGAAGAAATTCTAAATGAACTAGAAAATCATCCGGAAAAATTCAGCCCAAATGCGGTTCTTCGTCCTGCATATCAGGAAACGATTATGCCGAATCTGGCTTACGTTGGCGGGAATGCTGAGATTATGTACTGGATAGAGCTCAAAGATTATTTCGAATCCATTAATCTTCCTTTTCCTATTCTGATTCCAAGGAATTCGATGTTGTTTTTGGAGGAAAAGACCTTTAGAAAGATTGAAAACTCAGGATTAAAAATCGAAGATTTCTTCGGTAATTTTGCAGAAGTCATCAATCAAAAAATATTAGATAACAACGAAATTAAATCTCTTCTTGAGCAAAAAGAACAAGATTTAATTAATTCGTTTTCAGAAATAAAAACAAAGGCAGAACAAACAGACAAAACATTTGTAAATCTTGTGAATGCAGAGGAAACTCGACAATTAAAATCATTCAGAAGAATGCAGAAACGCCTTCTGAAAGCTGAAAAAATAAAGCAATCTGAGAAATTTGACCAGATGCAAAATTTATTTCTGAAAGTTCATACAGGTGGAACTTGGCAGGAAAGAGTTCTGAATTTCAGTGTGTTCTATGCGGATTTTGGAAGGCAATGGATTGCCGATAGTTATCAACAAATGGATGTTCAAAAATCGGAACTGATAATTTCTTCCATTTAATCTGAAAGCATTATTTTTGTAGCAATATAAAAAAAGGATGGTTAAAAAGATTTTCATTTTATCAGGACTTATCGGATTTTTAGGGCTTTCGGCACAGAAAACCCATACCGTTGCACCAAAAGAAACACCTTACGGGATTTCTAAACAATATGGTATAACGATTGATGAATTGTATCAATTGAATCCTTCCAAAAAAGAAGGCGGGCTTAAAATTGGAGACGTAATTGTGGTTTCAAAAACTGGAGGAAGTTCAAAAACGACAGCATCAGCTCCAACACCTGTTACTACAAATTCGGGAAACAAAAATGGTAAAACAGGAACCATTACTTTACTGCCAAAGCAAACCATTTACGGCATCACAAAACAGTATCAGATTTCTGAGGCTGACCTTAGAAAACTGAATCCTGAACTGGATTCTCATATGAAAATCGGTGAAAAAATTACTTTGCCATTAGATAACATTCAGAAATTTGGAGGTTCTGTGCCTGCAACCGTTGCTCAAACGACAACTACGACAGAAAAACCTGCGGAAGTAAAACCAGTGACTAAAACTGAAACTACCACTTCTGACAAGGGTTTATATGTTGTTCAGGCAAAAGATAATTATTATAAAATCTCGAGACAATTCAACCTGACACAAAAGCAATTATTTGCTTTGAATCCGGGATTGGAAACAACAGGTTTGAAACCGGGAGAAGCAATCAGAGTTTCCGGTTCTGATTCTGTTACAACTTCTTCTCAATCTATCAAGGTTGAAGATAATTCTCAAAGTAATACAGCTTCGGCTCCGGTTACAAAAACGACAACTCAGACAACTGTTACCGAGCCTGTAAAGACTTCAAATGTTACTTCTTCAGAAGATGATTATGTGACTTATACAGTTCAAAGTGGCGATACGATGTTCAGTATTATGAACAGATTCAATGTGACATTGGACCAGTTAATTAGTCTTAATCCAAATCTTTCTGATGGTTTGAAAGCCGGAATGACGCTTAAAATAAAGAAACAAGACCCAATGTATTCTAAAAAAAGCGGCGATGTTTTGAGTGTTGTTTTGATGTTGCCTTTCGGATTTGATGCTAATGATGCAAAGTACAGAACAATGTCTATGGATTTCTTAACTGGTGCAAAATTGGCAGCTGAGAGAAATGCAACCAATGGACAAAAACTGGACATCAAAGTTGTAGATGCAGGAAACGAAACAACTTTCAAAAACAGTCTTTCCCAAATCAATCCTGAGAATACGGATTTGATTGTTGGACCTTTTTTCAAATCAAGTGTTCTGGAAGTTCTTAGATTTGTAAATGATAAAAAGATTCCTGTCGTTGCGCCATTTGCGAACTCGGAAGACCTTTTTGACTACAGCAATCTGATTATCATCGAAACTGAAAACTCGGTTTATTCAGACAGGATAGTAAAAGAAGTTGGTCAGGTTTATCAGGACCAGAAAATCTATATCGTGGCAGATAATTCCAAAGCAAATGCGAATGCTATCAAAGCCGGTTTGGAAAAATCATTATCAAAACCGAATGTTGTTATTGTTAATTCTTCATCAGAAATTCAGTTGGAAAACAATATGATGACAGGACAATCGGTTCCTGTGATTGCTATTTTGGCTGACGATGACGAATCTGCAGGTGCTGCATTTGCATCAAAAGTGATTGCGCTTGGAAAACAGACAGAAGGCGTGAAAGCTTTCAGTATGTTCTACAGCCCGAGCTTTGAGAAAAATGTAGATGACCTTTCCAAAGCAAGCCTGGTTTATCTGATGGACAGAAAAATCAATTACGAGGGCGATTTTGAAAAAGAAATTCTTGCCGCTTACAAAGGCAAATATTGTAAAACACCATCAAAATATGCCGTTATCGGTTTTGATGTGATGAACGATATGCTGACGAGAGAAAACAAAAAAGGAGAAATTTTCAAACAAATCGGCAAATCTCAAACACAGCTGGCAACAAAATTCGAATTTGTAAAAGCAAAACCAAATGGCGCTTATATCAACAACGGTTACAGAGTTGTAAGATTGATGCAATAATTATAGTTGATATGTGATGAATGATAATTGATTCAGGATTCGCACTTTCACCCTTAGAAATAAAATAAAATTTAAAACATTGATGATATATCATTTATAATTCATCAATTATCATTTATAAATATATGAAAGCACTTGTATTTCCTGGGCAGGGTTCACAGTTTGTCGGGATGGGAAAAGAATTATACGATTCCCGAAAAGATGTGAAAGACCTGATGGATTCTGCCAATGATATTCTTGGTTTTGATATTGTTTCGGTAATGTTCAACGGAACAGATGAAGACCTTAAAAAAACCAGTGTCACTCAGCCTGCTATTTTCCTACACTCGGTTGCTGCTGTAAAAGTAGCGAATGGTTTGGGCGCAGAAATGGTTGCCGGACATTCTTTGGGCGAGTTTTCTGCTTTGGTTGCCAATGGTGTCTTGTCTTTTGAAGATGGATTGAAATTGGTTTCCGAAAGGGCACAGGCAATGCAGATGGCTTGCGATATCAATCCAAGTTCTATGGCTGCCATTCTTGGCTTGGAAGATGCAAAAGTTGAAGAAATCTGTGCAGAAATCGAGGGAATTGTTGTTCCTGCTAATTACAACTGTCCCGGACAATTGGTGATTTCCGGAGAAACTGCATCTGTGGAAAAAGCTTGCGAAGCCTTGAAGGCGGCTGGTGCCAAAAGAGCTTTGTTATTACCTGTTAACGGTGCGTTTCATTCGCCATTAATGATGCCCGCTCAGGAGAGATTAGCTGCTGCGATTGAAAACACGAAGTTCAGAAAGGCAACGATTCCGGTTTACCAGAACATCACGACAACGGCAGTTTCTGACCCGCAAGAAATCAAAAACAATCTGATTGCTCAGTTGACAGGTCCTGTAAAATGGACACAGAGTATACAGAATATGATAAAAGATGGTGCAACTAATTTTATAGAAGTTGGACCTGGAAAAACCCTTCAGGGCTTGATTAAGAAAATCAATCCGGAAGTGACTGTTGCTTCTGCAATTTAATTAAAGAATTTTAATCCGCAGTGCCGAAGTAGGCTGCATAAGATTCTACGATTTTTCTGCTAAATATCAATTGTCTGCGAGAAATTTAGCAAAGCTCCGTAGGAGCGATATGTTTGTAGAAAAAATACCCAATTAAGTGGGAGCTCCGTAGGAGCGAAATGATTGCAGTATTGATGGTCATCTTTTCTTGAAGCTTCGTAGGAGCGACACATTGGTCTTTAGATTAATAATTAAAAAAAATAACAGCACATATATGAAGAGAATTTTCTCTCCCGGTAAATTAATGCTTACCTCAGAATATGTTGCTGTTGATGGAGCTCTTGTTCTGGCTGTTCCAACTAGGCTTGGACAAGAGCTTTTTTATACAGAGGTTGAAGACCAAAAGGCATTGATGTTTTGGGAAGCTTATCATCAGAATCAATTATGGCTAAAGGCTAAAATTGATTATAAAAATTGGAAAATTATTGAAACTAATGATTCCAAAGCTTCAGATTTCATTCTTAAAACGCTCAAAAATGTTCAGAATCTTTCTGGAACCAAACTAAAAAGTAATACATCTTATCACATCAAAACCAATCTTCAGTTTCCTTCAGACTTCGGATTAGGAAGCAGTTCTACCTTGATGGCCAACCTTGCAGAATGGGCAGCTATAGATGCTTTTATTCTGAACGAAATCAGTTTAGGAGGAAGCGGTTATGATGTTGCTGTTGCTAAAGAAAAATCTGCAATTCTCTACAGCCGTTTTCCGGAAAGGACTTATCATAAAATTGATTTCAATCCGAGTTTCAAAAATGAACTGATTTTCATTCATCTCAACCAAAAGCAAGATACAAGAGAAGGGATTTCTCATTATAAGTCCAAGCCGACTTCAACGGAATTAATCAATGACTATTCTAAATTAACCAAAAGGATTGTTAACAGTCAGGATTTGGAAGAATTTTCGGAATTAATGACAATTCACGAGCAAAAACTGTCCGATTTTCTAGGAACGCCAACCGTAAAAGAAAAATATTTTCAAAATTGCCCAAGCTTTGTCAAAAGTTTGGGAGCTTGGGGAGGAGATTTCGTTCTTGCATCCAAATTTGGAGATTACCAAGACTATTTCAAAGAGCAAGGTTTCACCAAAATATTTTCTTGGAAAGATTTAATTAATTGATTATTAACTAAATATAAAATTTTGTTTAACTGATGAAAGTCAGTTTATAAAAACTTTGATAATTCGCCGATATTTTTACATTTGTCCCAACACCCTTAATCTTCAAAAAAATTAAAAATGGACAAGTTAAAATCTTATCTTGAACGTCAAGGTATTTTTAATCCGAAAGAGATTATTCACAATCCAACTTACGAAGAAATTTTTCAGGCGGAAATGGACCCAAGCAATTCCGGATTTGCTAAAGGCGTTTTGACAAAGTCAGGAGCGGTGGCTGTAAAAACGGGAATTTTTACGGGCAGGTCTCCAAAAGACAGATATATTGTAAAAGACAATATCACTCAGGATACGATTTGGTGGGACGGAAACATCAACCGCCCAACTACAGTCGAAGTTTTTGATGAGTTAAAAGATATCGTAACCAAAGACCTTTCTGGGGGCACAATCTACGTTATCGATACGTTTTGTGGTTCTAATGAGGATACGAGACTGAAAGTAAGATTCGTGACAAAAGTAGCTTGGCAGGCTCATTTTGTGATGAATATGTTCATCCGTCCTTCTCATTATGACCTTCAGAATTATGGAGAACCGGATTTTGTGGTCATCAATTCTTCCGAATCTGTGAATCCTAATTGGGAGCAGCACGGTCTTAACTCAGAAGTATTTGTTATGTTCGATTTGACAAAGAAAATGCAGATTATCGGCGGAACCTGGTACGGTGGTGAGATGAAAAAGGGAATGTTTTCCATTATGAACTATTACCTTCCCCTGAAAGGGATGGCATCTATGCACTGCTCAGCCAACGTGGGAGAGGACGGTGATGTGGCTGTTTTCTTCGGGCTTTCCGGAACGGGGAAAACAACATTGTCTGCAGACCCGAAACGTTATCTGATTGGAGATGACGAGCACGGTTGGGATAACAATGGTGTTTTTAATTACGAAGGTGGTTGCTACGCCAAAGTGATTGACCTTAGTAAAGAAAAAGAACCGGATATTTACGGTGCTATCAGAAGAGATGCATTGCTGGAAAATGTGGTTACAGATAATGAAGGCAATGTAGATTACGCCGATGGTTCTATTACCGAAAATACAAGAGTTTCCTATCCTATTTATCATATCAGCAAAATTGTTTTGCCTTCTAAGGCTGGTCACGCAAGCAAAATCATTTATCTGTCTGCTGATGCATTCGGAGTTTTGCCTCCGGTTTCTATCTTGACAGACCAGCAGGCACAATACCATTTTCTTTGTGGATATACATCTAAATTAGCAGGAACAGAATTAGGAATTACAGAACCTACACCTTCTTTCTCACCGGCATTTGGAGAAGCATTTCTGACGCTTCATCCAACAATGTATTCCAAAACATTAATTGGGAAAATGAAAGAACACGGTGCAAAAGCATATTTGGTAAATACAGGTTGGAACGGAACCGGGAAAAGAATTTCCCTGAAAGATACCAGGGCAATCATCGATGCGATTATTGATGGAAGTATTGATAAAGCAGAAACTAATAAAGTCCCTGTAATGAATCTGGAATTCCCTGTTGCATTGCCGAATGTTTCAGAAAATATCCTTGACCCAAGAGATACTTATGAGAATAATTCTGACTGGGAAGCTAAAGCTAAAGATTTGGCTGCGAGATACATCAAATATTTTGAGCAGTTTACAGATAATGACGAAGCTCTGGAGTTGGTTTCTTCGGGACCAATTTTATCAGAGGTTCCTCAAGACTAAAATAGAAACGCTTCCAATTTTGGAAGCGTTTTTTTTATTTACAAGGTTTCGAGAGCTTCGGCCTGACTCTAATTTTATTATTTCAAAAAAGGATTGTGCTCTTTTTCGAAACCAATCGATGTTGGTTCTCCGTGTCCGCTGTAAACTTTGGTGTTTTCCGGTAAAGTCAGTATTTTATTTTTTATACTTGAAATTAATTGTTCATAATCGCCTTTATACAGGTCAGTTCTCCCAATGCTCATCATAAAAAGTGCATCTCCGGAGATCACAAATTCATTACTTTGGTTATAAAAAGCCACACTTCCCGGCGAATGCCCAGGAACATCATAGATATCAATGATTTCTGAACCCAAGTTTAATTTTTCACCTTCTTTAATATGCTGAATCTCTCCTTTGAAAGCGGGAAAGAAAAAGCCATAATTTTTAGCTGTAAAAGAGGCGCGGTCAAGAATTTCCATCTCATCATGATGAATCAGAACCGGAACATCAAACGTGTCATAAGCCCATTGCAAACCGATAATATGGTCGATATGTGCGTGGGTCAATAAAATATTGGTAATTTTCAATCCTTTTTCTTTGATGAAATTATGAAGAGTTTCTGTTTCGGCTTCAGGCATATTTCCCGGATCGATAAGAAAAGCGTCCTTTTCATCGTTATAAATGATATATGTATTCTCAGAAAATGGATTAAATGCAAAGGATTTTACGTGCAACATTCTTTTTAATTTAGATGTAAAAATATAAAACATTAACTTAGCATTATGAAGCTAACTAGACTATTTTTCTTTTTTTTAAGTATTATTTCTTTTGCGCAAGAAATTAAAAGTGTTCAGGTTTTCAATCCGAAAACAAATGATGAAACACCTATTATTGCTAAAGGTGAACAATTAGTGCTGAGATTTGATGATTTATCCAACTCAAGTCAGATTTATAGATATACTTACAAACATTATAATAGAAATTGGGAAGAAGATGGTCTTTTTTTTACAGAATTTGCTAATGGAAGCATGAATGCATTAATAGAAAATTTTCAATATTCATTCAATACTTATCAAAAATATACGCATTACGAGTTGGCTTTTCCAAATGAAAAGATTCAGCCTAAGATTTCAGGAAATTATGAGATTATTGTTTATAAGGATTCTCAAGATAAACCATTGTTTACAAAAAGATTCTGTATCTACGAAGATGGCGCTAACTTAGGAATTAACGTAACAAGATTCATTGATGCAAAAAATCCAAATCTAAAACAAAGAATAGAAATTCAAGCAACCGGAAATGGGGCAGGAATTACAAATAATCTGTCGTCTCTTTCTTTAAGTGTTATTCAAAATAACAATTGGGGAATTTCTTTGAGAAACCTGCGTCCAAGTTCCACAATGGGAAATCAGCTTTTGTTTCAGCAACTTAATTTAGCTTTTCCCGGGAATAACGAGTATTATTATTTTGATAACAAAATCATTAATCAGGCAATGGATATGGTTGCTAATACGGAAAACATAGATGGCAGAAATTATACTTATCTTCATCCTGTTTGGGCTTATCCGGGAGATTATCAATACCAGCCAGACGTTAACGGAGCTTATTACTTCCGAAGAAATGATCTAGGAATTGAAAGAAATGCCGATAGAGAAGCAGATTATGCCTGGGTTTATTTTGCTTTGGATAGTCAGAAATCGGATAAAGAATTTTATGTTTTGGGAATGTTCAATGATTACAAAGCTGACAAGACAAGCCAAATGCAATATGATGAGAAAGCTCAAAAGTATATCGCAAAAATCTATTTGAAACAAGGTTTTTATAATTACATCATTGCTACTAAAGATACGGATGGAAAACTGAATTATGGAGAAGTAAATGGAAACTTCTGGCAAACAGAGAATCTTTATCAAGCGTTTTTATATTACACACCTTTCGGAAGAAACTTCGATGGATTGATTGGTTATGGGGAATTTAGAACACCCGTGAGATAAGATTATCAGGCATCAATAAATCAATACTAGAATTATTAAAAATATTGAATCTAATTGCCGTTTTTAAAACCAAATATATTTAGAGTTTAATTTATTTTAAAGTCTTTTGGAACATTTTTCGCTATCTTTCTGGAAACAAAAATCTTATGGAATTACTCTTCGAAAACAAAAAATCCGGGAATGGTGGATTTATTTCAATGAAAAATCATCAGGAAGAAATTGGCAGACTGACTTACACCATTGTTCCGGAACTTAAAAAACTGATCGTAAGTTATGTGATGGTTTTTCCTAAGTTTGAAGGAAAAGGTCTTGGAAAAAAATTGGTAGAAAAGTCAGTGGAATTTGCAAGAAAAAATGGATGGTCTATAAAAGCTCATTGTTCTTATGCGCATTCTGTTCTTAGTAGAAAGGAAGATGTTGAGGATGTGTTTGTTGCATAGTTTGACAAAAAAACATTTTATATGATTCTCCAACTCCGCTTAATAAAAAAGCTCCAGGTCAATTACGATCCGGAGCTTTTATTTTTAATTATCTTATCTATTCATCGACATCAGAAATTCTTCATTATTTCTAGTGCCTTTGATTTGTTTCTGAACAAATTCCATAGCTTCCAAAGGATTCATATCTGCCAGATATTTTCTCATAATCCACATGCGCTGTTGTGTAGCCTCATCCAAAAGAAGATCATCTCTTCTTGTACTTGAAGCAACCAAATCTACAGCTGGATAAATACGTTTATTGGCAATTTTTCTGTCTAATTGCAATTCCATATTTCCTGTTCCTTTGAACTCTTCGAAGATAACCTCGTCCATTTTGGAACCTGTATCAATCAAAGCAGTCGCAATAATTGTAAGAGAACCTCCATTTTCAATTTTTCTAGCTGCTCCGAAGAAACGTTTTGGTCTGTGAAGGGCATTAGCATCCACACCGCCGGAAAGAATCTTTCCAGAAGCAGGTGTCACAGTGTTATAAGCTCTTGCCAATCTTGTGATTGAGTCCAATAGAATCACAACATCGTGACCACATTCTACCATTCTTTGCGCTTTCGATAAAACCAAGTTCGCCACTTTTACGTGTTTGTCAGCCGCTTCATCAAATGTAGATGCAATCACTTCTGCATTTACGCTTCTTTGCATATCGGTAACTTCTTCAGGTCTTTCATCGATTAGAAGAACCATCATATAAGCTTCCGGATGATTGGCAGAAATAGCATTGGCGATATCTTTCAGTAAAATAGTTTTACCTGTTTTCGGCTGTGCAACAATCATTGCTCTTTGTCCTTTCCCAATTGGTGCAAAAAGATCTACAATTCTTGTAGAAAGTGTTGAACCTTTTCCTGCCAGATTAAATTTTTCTTGAGGAAAAAGGGGTGTAAGATATTCGAAAGCGACACGATCTTTGATGAAAGCCAAATCTCGTCCGTTAACTTCTATTGGTTTCAAAAGAGAGAAATATTTTTCGCCTTCTTTTGGCAATCTAACAAATCCTTTTACAGTATCTCCCGTTTTCAAGCCATAATTTCTGATTTGATTGGTAGAAACATAAACGTCGTCCGGAGAAGAAATATAACTAAAATCAGAAGAACGAAGGAATCCGTAATTATCTGGAAGAATCTCCAAAACACCTTCAATTGTAATCAATCCATCAAAGTTAAATTCTTTTTTAGGAGAATTATCCGCTTGATTTTCCGGTTGTTCTTTTTGATTGTTGTGTTGGGGAGAATTAGGGTTTTGTGTTTTCTGCTGACCTCTGTTGTTATTGGTCTTTTGTTGTTGCTGACGATTATTTTGCTGTTGTTGCTGTCTTTGCTGAGGTTTTGCATCCTCTGTTTTGTCATCAGTCTTAGGAGAAGTTTCTGAGTTTGGAGTTGTTTCCATGGTTATATCATTAGAAACCTCTTCTTTATTTTCAGTTACTGCAATTCTTGTTCTCGGCTGTTTTTTCTTTGGAGGATTCGGCTTTTTAGCTTCCTCCGTTGCAGCTGGAGTTTCTGCAGTTACAGGAACTTCTGCGACAACAACTTCGTCAATAGAGGCTTCTGCTTCTTGTTTTGGTTTTTCTGCAGGTTTTCTTCCTCTTTTCTTTGCCGGGGAATTTTTTTCTGTAGAATTCTCTTCTTTGTTGTTCGTCATATTCTCTTGAGTAGCGTTAAGATAATCTTTAATGATTTTTGGATTAGAAGCCTGATAATCCAGAATAGCGAAAACTGTTTCTTCTGGAGAGCTTTTCTTTGCCAATTTAACGCCTAGATCTTTAGAAAGTTGAGCCAATTCCTCGTCGGATTTTGACCGTAGCGTTTCAATATTAAACATATAAATACGTAAAAGGGTAATTTTTATTTGTGTATAAGTAAGAATGAAAACCAGGTGGTTACCATTTTTAAATAGGTGATTACAATGCAAATCTACATTATTTTTTGAATTACGCAAAAATTATTTTATTTTTGCAATCGATTTTAACCTTTTTTTATAAAGGATTTATAATAAGGATGTTACAAAGAATACAAACAGTCTGGATATTTTTAGCAGTTTTAGGAGCATTATTCCTTAATCTAGCTGCGCAAGATTTCGATATATTTGGTGGAAATCTTACCATTAATATATCAACCGTTTTGTTAATTGTAATTGGGCTTTTGAGCTTATTCAGTTTTAAAAACCGTAAAAGACAAATTTTGCTGAATAATATCAGCATCATTATAAACGCTTTGTTGATTGGTCTTTTGACGTATTGGCTACTAAATTTATCCGGAGGAATTCAGTTTCCTGAGAAGGGTATTGAGCCGGTTTTTTCATTGATTTCTATTATTTGTCTGCTTTTGGCAAACATCTACATCAGAAAAGATGAAAGGCTCGTAAAATCTGTGGACAGACTTCGATAGGCTTACGACGATTTTTTTGAGTGAGAACGGCTTCCTTTTGGAAGCTGTTTTTTATTTTAAAGATATTATATTTATACGCAATAATAAGTAACAAAAACCCCCTTCTTGATACTTATAATTTTTAAATCAAGAAATCTAGTATGAAAAAAGTAATCTCCATTGTTTTAATTGCTCAATCGTTTCTGTCTTTTGCTCAGGATATTTCCAAAGAAAGAGTTGTCGGTATCGTCTCAACTTTGGCTTCTGATGAAATGAAAGGCAGGAAATTCGGAACACCTGAAAATGATAAAGCTGCGGAATACATCGCTCAGGAATTCAAAAAAAATAATCTGGATTACTGCTTCGGAGATTCTTATCTGATTCCTTTCGAGTACAAAGGACAAAAAGGTTACAATGTTTGTGGAATCAAAAAGGGAAAATCAGGACAGAGTTTGGCTTTTTCAGCGCATTTTGACCATATTGGAACTAATAACAAGGAAGGGGATAATATCTACAACGGAGCTGATGACGATGCAAGCGGAATTTCTACAGTGATTGGCTTGGCAGATTATTTTAAAGATAAAAAGACAGATTACTCAATGGTTTTTATGGCTTTCAATGCGGAGGAAATTGGATTGGTCGGGTCAAAAGCTTTATCCGAAAATCAAAATTTAAATCCCGTTTTCAATAATATCAAGGCTCTTTTCAATTTCGAAATGCTCGCAACGGAATCTCAGTTCGGGAAAAATGCGGTTTTTATGACAGGCGATGAGTTGTCTGATTTTGATGAATTGATCAATGCAAACGCAGTCAATGGTTTAAAAGTTTATGCCGACCCATATCAGGGCCAGCAATTATTCTATAGGTCTGATAATGTGAATTTTGTAAAAAGAAAGATTATTGCGCATTCTATCTCGACAGTTGATATGAACAAGGCTTTCCATTATCACGCTGTGAATGATGATATCAATATTGTAGATGCAGATAATCTGACAAACATCATCAATAATTTCGCTAAGACGATTGAAAAATTCAATACTAAAAACTTCCAGCCGAAGTATAATGATAAGGTAAAATACGATTTCTAACGTCTTGATAAACTAAGCTATTTATTTTCCGTATTTTTGCCTTTCAATTTTTCTTAATGAAACCATACCAACGAATTTTAGGTTTTGCAAAACCACATCAAAAATACCTTTGGGGAAGTATGTTTTTTAACATTCTTTACTCGCTTTTGCAAATCTTTTCCATAGGAACTTTGCTTCCAATTCTCAGCATAATGTTCGGAACTTCTGATGAAATCGACACTACAAAAGCGCCGGTTTGGAATGGTAGACTGGCAGATTATTTTGCCTATGTGAAAGATTGGGCATATTATACAATTCAAGTCAATATTGATGAACACGGCGGGATCAAAGTTCTGGCAATTCTCTGCTGTATGACAGCTTTTGCTTTTTTATTGAGGAATATCTTCCGTTATATTGGCTCTTATTTGTTGGTTAATTACCGAGTTGGGATTACGAGAGATTTGAGAACTGCGATGTACGACAAGTTTCTAAAATTGCCCGTTTCTTTCTTCACAGAACAAAGAAAAGGCGATATGATGTCCAGAATCTCTAACGATATCGGTGGTGTAGAAAGCGGAATTATGGGTTCTCTGGTGGATATTGTGAACTCGCCGTTTATGATTATTTCATCATTGACAGCGTTGTTTCTGCTTTCTCCAAAATTGACATTATTTTCATTAATCGTTTTCCCTATTATGGGATGGATCATCTCCTGGGTTGGGAAAAGTCTGAAAAAACAGGCTAAAAATGCACAGGAAGAATTAGGAAATCTTTTCTCTTTGGTTGATGAAACCTTGAAATCTTCAAAAGTAATCAAGATTTTCAACGCCGATAAAATTCTGAAAAATCGTTTTAATAAAACCACAAGTCAGTGGCAACATCACGCCATATCGATGAGCAGAAGGCGAGAATTGGCTTCCCCAATGAGTGAGTTTCTGGGTTCTGTGACGATGTTGTTGATTACTTGGTATGCCGGAACAGAAATCATCAATGGAACCAATCGTGACCCTGCGACTTTCCTTGCTTTTATAGCGGTTTTCTTCCAGATTTTGGACCCGGCAAAACGATTATCGAATGCGGTTTCTAATATCCAGGGTGGAATGGCGAGTTTGGAAAGAGTTTCCGAAGTTTTGGATTACGATTTGAAAGTTGATGAAATCCCGAATCCGACACCAATTTCTGAATTAAAGGATAAAATTGAATTCAAAAATATTGGGTTCTATTATGAGAAATCTAATCTGATTCTCAAGAATTTCTCCATTGATTTGCCAAAAGGTAAGACTGTTGCGTTAGTTGGGCAATCCGGAAGTGGAAAAACAACAATTGCTAATCTATTGGCCAGATTCTATGATGTTTCTGAAGGCGAAATCCTGATTGACGGACATGATATCAAAAATCTAAAACTGACAGATTATCGCAAATTGTTGGGAATGGTAACTCAGGAATCTGTTTTGTTCAACGATTCGGTTTACAATAATATTCTGATGGGAAATCCTGATGCAACCGAAGAACAAATTATAGAATCTGCTAAAATTGCCAATGCTCACGATTTTATTTCACAACTTCCGGAAGGCTATCATACCAATATCGGAGACGACGGAAACAAACTTTCCGGTGGGCAGAAACAGCGTGTTTCTATTGCGAGAGCAGTTCTAAAAAATCCACCAATTATGATTCTCGATGAGGCAACTTCAGCATTGGATACAGAGTCCGAAAGATACGTTCAGGATGCCTTGGAAAAGATGATGCAGAACAGAACGTCTCTTGTAATCGCACACAGATTATCAACGATTCAGAAAGCTGACCATATTGTCGTAATGGAAAAAGGCGATATTGTAGAGCAAGGTTCTCATCAGGAATTGATGGAAAAAGACGGGACTTACAGAAAGTTGGTTGAGCTTCAGAATTTTGATTAATGTTTTCATTTCTCCAAAAAAATAACCCATTTGAAATAGAAAATTTTGCTTTGAAGTTTTCATTAGAATGGGGCGAAAACTTTGGAAAAGATATTTTAGAAAGATTACAGAAAAAATTTCCTGAATTAACTAATTCCGAAATTGAGTATCATCAATGTTTATGTAAGAATATTCAAGATGATTGTTGGAAATTAATAGACTATCAAGGCGAACCAATTACAGTTGATGAGTTAGATAAGCGTTTGAAAGAGGATATTTTCCAAAAATATAATTGGATAAACAAAAGCAATCAGACTACAATACAATCACAGTATCGTTATTACTTTTGGAAAGACGGTTTAATTAAATCTTGATTAATGAATCCCATTCAGGAATACTTTTATCGGATTGATGAACCTGCGAGAAGTGCACTTCTGTATATTCGAGAGAATATTCTAAATTCTGATGAGCTGATTACCGAAACGCTCAGTTTTGGACTTCCTTTTTTGAAATATAAAAAGAAGATGCTCTGCTATTTCTATTATAGTAAACAACATCAGAAACATTATCTCAGCTTTTATCACGGTAATAGATTGGATTATCCTGAGCTCTTATCCGAAGGCAGGAAAAAATTTAAAATCTTACTTCTAGATATGGAAGAAGATTTACCAATGGCATTGATTTTTGATATTCTTGATGAGGTTAAAACTTATATCAAATAAATTTTTGATTTTAACTGAATTTCATCCGACTTCCAATCCGTTTTTCACAGGCAAACTCGGACTTAACAAAGTTACTTCACTTTTATTTTCGCCATAGACACCAAGAACAAGGCATTCACTAAAGAAATTGGCGATTTGTTTCTTCGGGAAATTCACAACAGCAAGAATCTGTTTTCCTATCAATTCTTCTTTCGAATACAAAGCTGTGATTTGAGCAGAAGATTTTCTAATGCCTAAATCTCCAAAATCGATTTCCAGTTTATAAGAAGGGTTTCTGGCTTTTTCAAAATCATTCACAGAAATAATGGTTCCGACTCTGATGTCGATTTTCTCAAAATCACTCCAGGATATTTCAGGTTTTGTCATTGTAATATCTTTTATTGATAATTAATTTTATGGTTTAATTCAATAGGATTGTTATTTTTCCGAATATAATCTTGGAGGTCTGCATTCATCTGTTTGATATTCAAATCTATTCGATTTCCTTTTGCATCAGTAACAAAAACTTTATTTGATTTTATTTTTTGTTCCATTTCTCGGTTGGGATTATCATAGTAATTTGTAGCTAATTGCTCAAATTGATTCCAATCAATAGCAATCAGTTGCTTTCTGGCATCGAATAATTCTCCGCGGTTCTTCTTGGTTTCGATAAGGTTGAAAACGTACTCGGTGTTCTTATCTTCAATTGATACAATTAATCCAGGTAAACCACAAAAGACATATGGACCATCACTGATTGGGATTTCGGAAGTAAACCAAGCACTCCATTCTCTACCTCCATAATTTGCGATTGCTTTTTGAACATTATACCCGGCAATTTTTTTCTTGTCGGATAAAATTTGCCAATTCAATTTCTCATCAATAGGAAGGAGAAAATAGTTTTCAGAATTAGTAATGATTTTTTCTGTTCTCCCCTTTGCCAAATTCTTTTTGATATAATATTGATTTTCAAATCCGTTGCTATTCATAGGAGAGCCATTATTGATTTTTAGAGAATCTCCATCTCGGTCAATCATTTCTCTGAAAATGGATTTATTATCAACAAAATCCAAAACCATTATTTGAGGATTGGTTTTTTCTATGCTCAAATTTGACCTGCATTTTGCAGAATATGTAATTCGTAATTTTTGTGAGTAACTTAGCCCAGAAATCAACAACAAAAGATTTAATATATTTTTCATAATTTATTCTAGATTTATCATATACCAATTGACCTGATAGGGATATTTCTCATAAGGAGAATCACCCTCGGTAAAGGTCAAGCCTTTATCAAAATCTTTTTTTGCCAGCCTTGCGTTTTCCAGATACTTTGTATAATCTTTATCAATTTTGTATTGATTCAGAGTTTTGTAATATTCTGCATCTGAAAAGTTGGGATAACGTTGCAGTGATTTGTCAAACTCTTCGACTGCTTTTTTGTAATCTCTTTTTTCGTAATAGATAACACCTGTGTAAAAATAACAAAGAGGTGAAACCCAATCTTCTCCACTTTGTTTTTTTGTCTTCTCAATTTCGAGTTGCATCAGTTTTAAGGCATCATCATATTGATTTAATTGTAAGTAACAGAGCGATTTGTAAAAATCATATGAATGGTCATTCTGAATTCCGTCTCCAAATTCTCTTGTTGCATCATTCAAATCTTTCAAAGCATCCGAATAGTTTTTGGAAAAAATACATTTTAGAAAACCTCTTCTCCCCAGATATTCTTTTCTATCGTAAAAAACGGCTTTATCATAACTTTTCAAAGCCAGTTCATATTTTCTTGTTTTCCAAAGTGGGAGCGCTTTATGATGCCAAAAAATGGCAATTGTTGAATCTGCTTTTATTCCTTCATTGATACAATCTTCCCAGCCTTGCGCTAAGTAATGAAATTGATATGCACATTTCTTTGTATACTTTTCTATGATAGAATCCTGTTTCAGATTTTGAGAAAATGTATAACAGAAAAAGCTCAAAAAGAATAAGAATAGAATTTTCTTCATATTAACTCAATTTATCTTTAATATTCTGTAAAAGCTTTTCAACTTCAGTTTTTTGCTCAGCATATTTCTGTTGCAATTCACTTCCTTCACCCATTCTTCCGTAATAAATTAAGGCTTTTTCACCAAAGAAGTTTTTGTAATAATCCGAGAGCTCCGGAATCTGCGGAAAATTGGTGTGAAATAACATTTCGTAGTAAGCCTGCCATTCGCGTTCGTTCTTGTCCGTAATCATCATTTTGGGTGATTTCTGGCGGACGTGTAACATTTCGTGGGCAAGCATATTAAGAACCAATGTCAAATCAAAATCAAAAAGATTTTTTGGAATCAGAACTTCCTGCATATCTCCGATTTCTCCATTAGCAGTCAATAATATCGAGTTCTTTTCTAATTCCTCCCGAAAACCAAATCCTAAAAAGTTCTCATCATCCAATTCGAATTCATGGATTAGGAATCTGGCAGCGTCCAGGATTTCACCGGTTTCTTTGTAAGCGTTGAGGTTGAATTGTAATTGTTCGTAGTTCATTTGTGCTAAGTAAGTTTTTATAAGAGTTCAAATTTACAATTTAACGACAAATATTTCAAAAGAAGTTGTATCTGCGGCCGTGATAGTAACGGTTACCCCACAACGAGGCGGCGGAACGCAGTGGAGCCGCCGAGTGAGGAGTATGAGTGGAAAGCGCGAAATGTCCGCCCATAAAAAAATCGCACCTGAGAGATGCGATTTACTTTATTTAGAATTCCATTTGGACTTCCAGTTTTTCTGCCAGAAGTTTGGAAACTTTTACTTTGAGCGGTTCAATATCGATGTTTTGCATCGCATCGTTGGCGAAAGCGTAAAGCAACAATGCTCTTGCTTCTTTCTTGGAAATTCCTCTTGCTCTCAGGTAGAACATAGCTTCCTCGTTTAGCTGCCCAACGGTACAACCGTGCGAACATTTCACATCATCTGCGAAAATCTCCAGCTGAGGTTTTGTGTCAATTGTTGCGCCTTCGTCCAGTAAAATGTTGTTGTTCTGCTGATAAGCGTTGGTTTTCTGAGCAATCTTATTCACAAACACTTTTCCGTTGAAAACACCGTGCGATTTGTCTTTGAAAATCCCTTTATAATTCTGATAAGATTCGCAGTTGGGCGTGTTGTGATGAACGGCCGTGTGGTGGTCTACCAATTGGTCTTTCCCGATAATCGTGATGCCGTTCATAAAGGAATTGATATTCTCGCCGTTGTGAATGAAATCCAGATTATTACGGACTAATTTTCCTCCAAAAGAGAAGGTGTTCACCGTCGTTAAGCTGTCTCTTTCCTGCTTCGCAAATGTGTGGTCCACAAGGTAAGAAGTGTCGCTGTCGTTCTGCAATTTGTGCCAATCTGCTTTTGCATTTTGGTAAGTGAAAATCTCCGTTACAGAGTTGGTGAAAACGAAAGAATCGTCAAAATTATGATGACTTTCAATCACTTCTACTTTTGCGCCAGCTTCCACAATCAGAAGATTTCTTGTATTATAGAAAGTATTTTCTTCCTGACTGTCAGAGATATAAAAAACGTGAATCGGTTTTTCGATAACGATATTCTTAGGAACTTTCAGGAAAAATCCTTCGTTGAAATAGGCCAGATTCAAGTTTGTGAAAGCTAATTCTTTGCTCGCAATCGTATTGAAATATTGATTGAAAGTTTCTTTTTTAGCGGAATCCTTCAAAGCTTCGTTCAACGTTAAAAATTCTGCATTTTCAATAGAAATGTTAGAATATTCTTTGTGAAGTTTCCCATTGATGAACACAATCCAATCAAAATGTTCTTCGCCCAAATGCAATTCCTCCAACTGCTCTTTAGTAATATGATGAGCTTCTGAAGGGAAAAAATTGTAATCTTTCTCTGTGATTTCCTTCAGATTCGTGTATTTGTATTCTTCATCTTTTTTGGTTGGAAAACCTTTCTCTTCAAATTTCTGAAGAGCAGTTTTTCTCTCTTCGTTCAAAAAAGAATGACGAAGAGATTCCAAAAAATCTGAATGTTGATTTATTGTTTGTTCAAATAAAGCCATTGTAATGGTTTGATTTTGCATCGTTTGAGTGGTTTTTGTCATTCCGAGGGACGAGGAATCTTAAGATTCTTCATTTCCTTACACTTCATTCAGAATGACAATTATTTTTTAATGTTCAAATTAATTAAGAAGCCAATCGTAACCTTTTTCTTCTAGTTCCAAAGCAAGAGATTTATCACCTGTTTTGATAATTTTTCCATCTGCCAAAACGTGAACGAAATCTGGCTGAATATAATTTAAAAGTCTTTGATAATGCGTGATTAACAAAACCGCGTTGCCTTCGTTCTTGAATTGGTTCACACCATCCGCAACAATTCTCAACGCATCGATATCCAATCCAGAATCGGTTTCGTCAAGGATTGCCAATTTTGGATTCAGCATCATCATTTGGAAAATCTCATTTCTTTTTTTCTCTCCTCCAGAGAAACCTTCGTTCAAAGAACGGGAAAGGAAATCTTTTCTGATGCCTAATTTTTCAGAGTTTTCACGAATCAAACCAAGCATTTCTTTAGCTCCCATTTCTTCCAATCCGTTGGCTTTTCTTGTTTCATTAAGAGCAGCTTTGATGAAATTGGTAACAGTAACTCCTGGGATTTCCACAGGATATTGGAAAGAAAGGAAAATGCCTTTATGTGCTCTTTCTTCAGGTGCATCTTCACCGATTTCTTCTCCTTCGAAAAGAATTTCTCCCTCTGTTACTTCGTAATCCTCTTTTCCTGCAATCACAGAAGAAAGAGTCGATTTTCCGGCGCCGTTCGGTCCCATAATAGCGTGAACTTCGCCCGGTTTTATTTCAAGATTGATTCCTTTTAAAATTTCTTTGTCGCCGTCTTCAATTTTGGCGTGTAAGTTTTTGATTTCTAGCATTGTATCTTGTTTAATGCGAAAATTTATATATAGTTTGATTTATCTTTTTATCCAACTGAACCTTCAAGAGAAATCTCCAGTAATTTCTGAGCTTCAATGGCAAATTCCATAGGAAGCTTATTCAAAACTTCTTTACTGAACCCATTTACAATCAGTGCAATGGCTCTTTCTGTGTCAATTCCTCTTTGGTTGCAGTAGAAAATCTGGTCTTCCCCGATTTTCGAAGTTGTTGCCTCGTGCTCCAATTGTGCCGTCGGGTCTTTGATTTCGATGTAAGGGAAAGTGTGTGCACCACATTCATTACCCATCAACAAGGAGTCACACTGGGAAAAGTTTCTCGCTCCTTTAGCAGTTGGCATTACTTTTACCAATCCACGATAAGAATTATTAGATTTTCCGGCAGAGATCCCTTTTGAAATAATGGTTGATCTGGTATTCTTTCCGATGTGAATCATCTTAGTTCCCGTATCTGCATATTGATGCATATTGGTAACTGCAATTGAATAAAACTCTCCAACCGAATTATCACCTTTCAAAATACAGCTCGGATATTTCCAAGTTACAGCAGAACCTGTTTCAACCTGAGTCCAAGAAATTTTTGCATTTCTCTCACAAAGTCCTCTTTTCGTTACAAAATTGAAAACGCCACCTTTTCCTTCTTCATCTCCGGGATACCAGTTCTGAACTGTAGAATATTTAATTTCAGCGTCATCCAAAGCGATTAGTTCCACAACTGCTGCGTGAAGCTGATTCTCGTCTCTTGACGGAGCCGTACAACCTTCCAGATAAGAGACATAACTTCCTTCGTCAGCAATGACCAAAGTTCTCTCGAACTGTCCGGTTCCAGACTGATTGATACGGAAATAAGTTGACAATTCCATAGGGCATCTTACGCCTTTTGGAATATAGCAGAAACTTCCGTCAGAAAAAACTGCGGAGTTAAGAGCTGCATAGAAATTGTCTCCTCTCGGAACTACTTTTCCAAGATATTGTCTTACCAATTCCGGATGTTCTTTGATAGCTTCGGAAATTGAACAAAAGATAATGCCTTTCTCTTTCAAGGTTTCCTGAAAAGTTGTTTTTACTGATACTGAGTCAACTACAATATCAACCGCAACATTCGCCAATCTTTTTTGTTCCTCGATATTGATTCCCAATTTTGCGAAAGTCTTCAACAATTCCGGGTCTACTTCATCAAGACTTGCCAATTCCGGTTTTGCCTTTGGTGCAGCGTAATATCTGATAGCCTGAAAGTCAGGTTTTTGATATTTGATGTTTGCCCAATCCGGTTCTGTCATTTTCAGCCAGATTCGAAAAGATTCCAAACGCCATTCTGTCATCCATTCTGGCTCTTCTTTCTTTTCAGAAATTGCTCGGATGATGTCTTCATTCAGACCAATCGGAAAATCTTCATACTCGATATCCGTTTCAAATCCGAATTCGTACTTTTTATTTTCTAAATCGACGCGTAAATCGTCTTCTGTATATTTACTCATTTTTTAAGATTTCAGATTTCAGACATCAGATTTCAGACCGGAAAAGTCTCGCATCTCACATCTGTCATCTCGTGTCTATAGACTAAAACTTTCTCCGCAGCCACAAGTTCTTGCAGCATTCGGATTATTAAAAACAAAACCTTTCCCGTTCAACCCTCCGGAATATTCCAGCGTTGTACCTGCAAGATATAGGATTGATTTTTTGTCAATAATGACTCTCACGCCATTATCTTCAAAGATTTGGTCGGTTTCATTTTTTAAATTATCAAACTTCAAGACGTATTCTAGCCCGGAACAGCCGCCACTTTTTACGCCCACTCTTATATAGTCAGTCTCAGGGTTGAAGCCTTCTTCAGTCATCAACTGAGCTGCCTTTGATTTTGCCTGATCGCTTACTTTTATCATTGTTTTTATTTAGACTGATTTTAGTCTACAAAAGTACGAACTAATTTCCGCAATCTCAAATCGACAGCATCTATTTTAACGATTTTAAATAGACTTTAATATTATCTTTAATGATGAAAGACAGTTTGTTAATGTTAAATTGTTATCAAAAAAGAAACAAATATTAATTCTGATTGTTCTTATAATTAACTTTGCGGGGATTTGTTAATCAAACAATTAGTTTATGAAGAAGATTTTTATTTTGATGATGATTTCCTTTTTTGGAAAAATGATGAGCCAGACGGAAAGATATATATATCAGACAGAGGTTAATCCGGATACTATTAATTTGGTTGACCCCAAAGTAGAAAAAACCTTTTTGGATATTAAACCTGGGAAATCTTTATTCATCAGTGAAAATAAGTTGCTGAAAGACTCTCTGATAACTGTATTGAAACAACAGGAAAAACCAGAAAAAAAGAAATCAAAAAAAGATAACCCGGAATTTCCAAAACTAGCTAATGGAAAAACTTTGCAGCCAACATTTTTTGATTATTTCATTGTTAAGAATGAAAATGATAAAAGTGTACAACTTGTAGAAAATGTTGGTTCCAAGCAGGTTTTTTATCAAGAAGACAGAAAAATGAACTGGGACGTTCTTCAGGAGTTTTCTGACTATAATGGTTATAAAATCCAGAAAGCCACTATGAAATTTGGAGGAAGAGTTTGGACAGCTTGGTTTGCTCCGGAAATTAAAGTTTTTGAAGGACCATACAAGTTTTCCGGATTACCGGGGTTGATTGTAAAGCTAGAAGATGATAAAGGAGATTACAGATTCAGTTTGCTGAAAAAAATATCAATTTCTGATTCTTTTTCAGAAGATGTAAAACAAGATGCAAGAAAATCGACCAGAATTAATTTTCAAGGTGATAAAGCTTCTGTAAGAATGGAAATGGTGAAAAATAAAGATTCGGAAATTGACTTGGATAATTTCAATCCGGGTGGTGGAAGAGGAATGCATCAGCGTAATGGTGGAATGAACGGAGGATTCGGAGGTCAGCCAGGAATGAACAGTGGAATGCCAAATGGAGATACTGGAATGGGAGGACAACCTGATATACAAATGGGAAATCCAACTCAGAGTTCTCAAAATAATGTCAGTATTAAAAGTTTTGGAAATACAAACCCAATTGAATTAAGTAATAGATAGATATGAAAATTTTAAAAATATTGAGTCTTTTAGCAATGCCATTTGTTATGGCTCAGCAAAGCACGCGTTTTATTTATCAAGTGACAACAACACCTGACTCTACGAATGTTGATAGTAGAAAAACTGAGCTAGCTTATCTGGATACAGATGGGAAGAAATCACTTTTCTATGCCGAAAATTCTTTGAAAAGAGATTCTCTGATAGAGAGAATGAGAGCAACTAGGAATTTTGACAGAACACAAATGCAGAATCTGAGGAGTAACCTTCAGTTCACTATTGAGAAAGATCTGGCCAACCAAAATTTAGTTTATAAATCAAGAATTGGAAGAGATCAGTATTCTTATAATGAAACACCCGCCTTTGATTGGAGAATTTTACCGGAAACAGTGAAAATTGGAGATTATGAAACACAAAAAGCAGAGACAAAATTCGGGGGAAGAACTTGGTACGCTTGGTTTACACAACAAGTTCCATTTCAGGATGGTCCGTATAAATTTTCAGGCTTGCCCGGGTTGATTATAAAAGTTCAGGATGCAAAAGGAGATTATTCTTTTGACTTGATGCAAACAAAAAAAATCGCCGAAGTTCAGCAACCGCAAACAAGAGGACAATACATCAATATTTCGAAAAATAAATATGCAGATCTTGAGAAAAAATTTCAGAAAGATCCGGTAAGTTTTTTTAATTCTCAAGCAAACGGTGGAGGTTTCGGTGGAGGAGGAAGAGGTCCTGCCGGAGGTGGTGGAGGAAGACCATCAGCGCCACAAGATATGCAGGAAATGCAAAAACGAATGGAAGCCGAAATCAAAAGCAGAAACAATCCAATTGAGCTAAAATAAAAAAGCGGGACAAAATGGTTGTCCCGCTTTTTTTATTGTGGTTTTCTCATTTCTTTGATTTCTTCAATCTTTTCTTCAAAATAGTCTTTTTTGTGAGGGTGCTTTTCAGAAAGAATTTCGTAAGCTTTTATCGCTTTAGAATATAATTTTTGTTCTGCATACAATTTTGCCAGAGTTTCTGTCATCAAGTGAGAGATATCGTCTTTTTTCTCTTTTACGACATAAGTACTTTCTTCTTTTAACTGAGAAATTTTCGGATTGTTTTCTATGAAATTATCAATGATTTTTTCTTTCTTTTTAGAAGGTTGTACTTTGGATTCTGCTCTGTCAATTTTTAACCAATTTTGCCAAGTATTGATGAAAGTACCTACATTACTAGCATTGTCAACAGTTTCATTGACAATCTTTTCTTGGACTGCAGGAACTTCTTCTTTTTTCTCTTCTATTTTTGAAACCTCGTTACCAAAGAATGAAACATTGAAAACAGGCATTTCTGATTCCGAAATTTTGATTTCTTCGGCTGTTTTTTCTTCGATTACAGGGCTTTTTACAGCCGGTTTTGAAACAGAGACTTCTTCTGAAATTACTTTTTGTATTGGATCCGGAGTTTGTTTTCCTATCAGAGCATCCGGAGTGTTTGCCGAAAAAGACATTGGTTTCCATTCAGAAGCAGGTTCTTCTTTTACGACTTCGGGTTTTACTTCTTCAGTTTGAACAGGTGTTTGTGCTTCAATAGAGTTGCTTTCAATAACTTCAAATTTTTGAGTATTTTCGAAATTGGTTTTATATTCAGTTTCGGTGTGGATTGCAGGTTCTAAAATTTCAACTTTGTGTGTTTCTGTAATTTCAAAAGCTTGAGTGTTCTCAAAACTGATTCCGTTTTGATCATCAATTTGTAACTCTTTTTCAGGAGTTTTTTCAACAAAAATCCCTTTTTTAGCAACGTTTATTCCAACCGATTTTTCTTCTTTGATTTCTTTTTGTGGAGGATTCAGATAATCCAAATGATTTTTTGGAACAGAGAATTTAACTTCAGGAAGAAAATCTTGAGAACCTCCAAAACTAATATCAACTGATGAAGTTTCTGTTTGATTTTCAATTTCTTGATAAGTTTGTTCGGGTTTTATCTCTTCAGTGATTATTTCATCCGGAATCTCAGAATTTTCTTCAATGATAGATTCTTCAGCTCTGTTTTCATCAATGACGATTAGGGAATCAATAGTTTCGGTTTCTTCTTTTAAAACTAATTGTCCTGATTCTTTGGTTGCATCTAGGTCAACTTCCGGCGTTTTTTCTTCTAAGAAATTTTCTTCGCCCTCGTATAATATTCGGTTTTTTTCTCCATCTACAACTACAAATTCCGGATTTTCTTTACTCTCGGATTCAATGATTTTTTCGACATCAAATTTATTTAGAGCGGTTTTTTCTGGGTTTTCAATTTCATCGGATAATTCCGGCTCAACTGATTTTTTATCTTCAATGATTTTGTCTTTAGTTTCTTGATTTTCAGAAACTAATCCTGCCGTTTTTGAAGCTGGGGTTATTTCATCTTTTTTGGAAATTTTCTCCGAATTGATGAATTGATAAAGGATCTTTTTATCCGTTGTATAAGCAGCTGTTTTAGAAAGATTTTCCTTATAGTTTTCCGGATTATAAAGATTGATTCCGTAGAGATAAAGTGCTCTTATACTTTGCGCATAAGGCATTTTCTCTGATTCCGATTCCAGGATTTTCAAATCGGTTTCGGTGATGCTCTTCGGATTTTTTATTAATTCTAAAACTCTTGTATTCATTCTTTTACCAATTGGCTACGATGTCGTTAAAAATTTTGTTGATAATTCTATCATTTACAATTTTCACTTGTGCCGTTTCGATTGTATTTAAATCTAAGTCACTGTTAAAAACCGCTTCGTCACTGTATGTTCTGTCAAAGCTCAAAGTTTGGTCTTTGTTGTTTTCGTAATGAACTTTAATTGAAATTGTCAATTTATTTTGTTGTGCTTGAAGCGTATTTCCGGAAGGTGTTGTTGTTGCTGCTCCAATACTGGTTGGTGTAATATTATAATCAGTTATTTCACCTTCAATTAAAAGATCGGGATTTTCCACAGCTCCTTTTAAGATTGTTCTCTGAAGAAAACGGTTTTGCAAAGCTACTGTAAAATCCTGACTCAAACTAGGAAGGTTGTTAGCGGCATTGTTCGGAAAGGTATTGATTTTCACAGTTTTCATATCCTCACGAAGGGATGAACCTGTGAAAGAATAACAAGATGTTAAAAATAAAAATGATAGAATAGAAAGTATTGAAAGGTTTTTCATTATTAATATTTTTGACCAATTTCTGCTAATTCGTCATGTTCTATTTGAGTGAGACCATCTTTAAATGCAAAATAATGCGAAACATTTATAAATGGTAAAGTAAGTAATATCCCGATTCCACAAAGAATGATTCCTAATTCCCCCAGAAAAGCCGTTGCTATCGAGAAGAAAAATATACTAAGTAAATTTCCTTTGGTCATTATCTTTGAAATATTCCAGGCGGTTCTGATATCTGTGATTTTTTTGAAAGTGATCAATGCAGGAATGTAAAATGCCTGAAGCAAAACATACACAATAGCAAAATAAACAAAAGCCAGAAAAACCATAGCAATACCTCTTATAACTCCCGAAATGATCCCATCATCACTAATTGCAAATGTGAAAATCCCAAAAGGAATGAACAATAGAATCAAACTGCCAAAAATATACAATTGAAAAATCAAATAGGGTACAAAGTCATCAAAATTGAATATTTCTCCCACCTCTGCAGGAATTCCTTTGTCTATCTTGTAACAGATTTTATAAAAATTTCCAACGGCCATCAATCCACAAAAAGGAATTATACCCAACAACATTGCGCATATAAATGATAAAAAAATAGTTCCAAAATCTTTTTTCAGCAAGTCTATTGCTTGTGAAATATATTCTCCGAATTTGAATTGAACAGGTTTTGGGGATAATTGGCTCATAGTTTTCGTGTTTTTTAGTTTTGTTTTTTTTACTCTTCTAGATTATATTGTTTTATTTTTCTGTAAAGCGTTCTTTGGGAGATTCCTAATTCGTCCGCAGCTCTGTTTCTTCTACCTTTGTGTTTTTCTAAAGCTTTGATAATTAGATCTTTTTCATTGTTTTGAAGAGACAGTGATTCTGGTTTAGCTTCTTCAATTTCAATATCTTCTACATCGTTGAAGTGATGTTCGTCATTATCAGAAATAATAGTTGGATGATGAACTTCATTCTGTTTGTTGTTTTCAAAATAAAGCAAAGAATTTGGGTTTGCTGTTTGAGTTTCCGGAGTGTAGATTCTATTAATAAGATTTTTTTCCTGAGAACTTAGGTCCGCATTTCCTCTACTTTTAATAAGTTCCGAAGTTAAGGATTTTAAATCATTAATATCATTCCGCATATCGAAGAGAACTTTGTACATAATTTCCCTTTCAGAACCAAAATCTCCGGAAGTTCCGGTTCCGTTGTTTTTATTGACAACAGCCGGAAGATTTGCATTCATAGGAATATATTCTGCCAGTTTCACGGAATTGATTTCCCTGTTTTGCTCAACAACTGTCATCTGTTCAACCAAGTTCCTCAATTGACGAACGTTCCCCGGAAATGTATAATTTTCGAGATAAGTAACGGCGTCATCAGTCAGTCTCAGTTCCGGCATTCTGTATTTCTCAGCAAAATCAATTGCAAACTTTCTGAATAATAAATGAATATCGCCCTTTCTTTCTCTCAAAGCCGGCATATCAATTTGTACAGTATTCAAACGATAATAAAGGTCTTCACGAAAACGTCCGTCAGCAATTGCCTTCATCATATTAACGTTAGTCGCTGCCACGATTCTTACATTGGTTTTTTGAACTTGAGATGAACCAACTTTCATAAACTCACCACTTTCGAGAACTCTCAAAAGACGAACCTGTGTTTGCAAAGGTAATTCTCCAACTTCATCAAGGAAAATTGTTCCGCCATCTGCCACTTCAAAATAACCTTTTCTAGTAGAAGTTGCTCCTGTGAAAGCGCCTTTCTCATGGCCAAATAATTCGGAATCGATGGTTCCTTCCGGAATGGCACCACAGTTTACAACAATGTAAGGCTGGTGTTTTCTTCTTGATTCTGAATGAATAATTTTCGGGATAAATTCTTTCCCGACACCACTTTCTCCAATTACAAGAACGGAAATATCGGTTGGTGCTACCTGAATTGCTTTTTCCAAAGCACGATTAAGCGCTGGAAAATTTCCGATGATACCAAAGCGGTTTTTTATAGATTGTAAGTCTGCCATTGTTTATTTGATAATTTGATGATTTGAGAATGTGATAATTGATTTAGTTAATCTATGAATTAACTCGTTGTCATATTAGCACATTAAGAAACCGTCTCCCCCAAAAGTGTTCCCTGTGTATTTCCGTGAACAAAAACGGAAACAATGTCACCAATTTTTTGTCCTTCCAACATATCGAAAACGCAAACTGCATTTTGAGAATTTCTGCCTTTCCATTGGTTTTTGTTCTTTTTTGAGACGCCTTCAATCAAGATTTCGTGAACTCTTCCAACATAAGAAGCCATTCTTTTTTTAGATAATTCGCCTTGTAAAGCAATTACTTCCGTCAAACGTCTCTGTTTTACATCCGCAGGAATATCATCTTCCATCTTTTTGTGAGCAGGCGTTCCCGGTCTTTCGGAATAGGCAAACATATAACCGTAATCATATTCCACTTCTCTCATTAATGAAAGTGTATCTTGATGATCTTCCTCTGTCTCTGTGCAGAATCCGATAATCATGTCTTGTGAAAAAGAAATATCAGGAACAATTTCTTTTGCTTTTTTAATTAAGTCCAAATATTCCTGACGTGTGTGTTGACGGTTCATTAATTGAAGGATTCTGTCGCTTCCACTTTGAACAGGCAGGTGAACATATTTGCAAATATTGTTGTGTTTTGCCATTACTTCAAACACGTTGATGTTCATATCCTGAGGATTTGAAGTTGAAAAACGGATTCTCATTTCTGGAACTGCATTAGCAACCAAATCGAGTAATTGAGCAAAATCTACAGCAGTCAATTTCTGCATTTCGGAAGCTTTGGCAAAATCTTTCTTCGGACCACCGCCGTACCATAAATAAGAGTCAACATTTTGTCCAAGTAACGTGATTTCCTTGTAGCCATTATTCCAAAGATCTTTACATTCATCAATGATAGAATGTGGATCGCGGCTTCTTTCTCGACCTCTTGTAAATGGAACAACACAGAAAGTACACATGTTATCACAACCTCTTGTAATGGTAACGAAAGCTGTAACACCATTTCCACCTAGACGAACAGGATTGATGTCGGCATAAGTTTCTTCTTTTGAAAGAATTACATTGATGGCGTCCCTTCCGTCGTCGGTTTCTTTGAGAAGGTTTGGAAGATCTCTGTAAGCATCTGGACCAACTACCAAATCCACGAGTTGTTCCTCGTCTAAGAATTTGGTTTTCAATCTTTCTGCCATACAACCAAGAACACCAACGGTCATATTGGGACGTTCTTTTTTAAGATTCTTGAATTGAGCCAGGCGCATTCTCACCGTTTGCTCGGCTTTTTCACGAATGGAGCAAGTATTAAGCAAAATTAAATCTGCTTCTTCCGCTTTCAAAGTGGTGTTGTAGCCTTGCTCATTAAGGATGGATGCAACAATCTCGGAATCAGAGAAATTCATCTGGCAGCCGTAACTTTCTAAAAACAGTTTTTTAGAATTTCCGGATTTTTCGGCAATGGCGAAAGCTTCTCCTTGTTTGGTCTCGTCTATATATTTTTCCTGCACTACATTTAGATTTAAAGTTCAATATTAGAAATCCAATGTTGATGAACTTTGAATCCGAAACTTTGAACTGTTTAAGTCTGCAAAGATACAAAATATTGTGACAGAATGGCAGTTCTAAATTGTTGTATTTTATCGAATAGCAATTGTAATAGGAAAACTAAAGTTGGTGTTAATTAGTATTCCGTGAGTTTTTGCCGATTTCCATTTTTTATTTTTCTGTGTTCTTTTGATAGCATCCATTATCATTTCATCAAACCTTTGTGAACCGGAACTTTTTTCTATTTTAAGCTTATCAATCTTTCCTTCAGTATTGATAATGAATTTAGTAATAACAGTTAATTTTCCGCTTCCTTTAAAGTTGAAACTTTCTAAGTCAATTTGTGATACGATTTTTTTTCGAAATTCTTGAATGTCAAAATCTGAGTTTTCATAATCTGAGTTTAAAAAAGTATAACCCTCTTTATATTTTTCAAACAAATCGTCAGGAAAAATTGGAATTACAATAACGGCAGGTGTTTCCGCTCCATCTATTTTCGCAGGCATCCATTTATCCATATTGTTCATGACCTGTTTGGAAAGCTCAAAAGAACATTTGTTTTCTTGTGATGATTTGTTGTCCTGTATCTCTACGGAATCGAAAGATTTTATAAGAACTGGTGCGAAATATAATTCCTTTTTATTATTGCAAGGCTTTAAATTTTTCTCAATTAGGATTTTATGAAAATCTTTGTAAAACTCTTCTATTCCGCCCAAATAACTATGTTGGTCTCTAGGGAAATCAGGATATTGGTTTTGAGCATTAGCAGTAATGAAAGATAAAAATGAGATGAGGAAAATATACTTCTTCATTTGGATTAAAATTGGAATCGGTTATTTTTTTGATAAATATACGTCATTTGCCGTATTCTTCTGTATCTAATACCATATTAAATTTGCAACAACAGTAAACCAAAATGTTATGAAAACAAACCTATTATGCAAGTTGTTCTTTGCGATGATGATTTTTGCAGGAACATTTTCTTATGCTCAAAAAATTGTGAAATCCGACGAGATTACGGTTGACGGACTGAAAAAATTAATGGAAGATGCAGGAATCTCTGTAGAAAGTACCGGAGCAGATTATGTAAAAATCAAGAATACGTTTACTTGGTTGATTTATAATGATAAAAGTAAAGGTTATCTGACTTTTTCTGTGACTTATAAATCCAAAGAAGGAACATCTTATACAAAAGCAACCGAACTCACTAATAAACTTAACCAAGAAGTGGCAATGTCAAGATTCGATTATGATGATAAAACGAAAACATTTGCTGTGAATTATTATTTTATGTGCGAAGGCGGATTTGTATTTTCTAATCTTATAAAAGCGATCAATCTTTTCCGTGATACCATTACTCTTGCATTGCAAAAAGATACAGAACTGCTTATCTTATAAAAAGAAATTTCAAAATAGATTTTTTATAATTAAATATTGACAGGATAGGAGCTGTCTATCCTGTCTTTTTAATTAAGAATCCTTACCTGTATAGAAATTATAATCTTTTATCACCACATTGATAAATTGTCTTTGAGTAAGTTGTATGGAATTGGGTTCCAGTTTCAGAATCTCCACAATTTTTATCGTCAGTCTGTTTATGATTTGGCGGTCATCGGTTTTCAAGGCCTTTTGATAATTCTCTTTGATGATTCGTACATCATTGTCACTCAATAGAATAACTTGTGGAAAAGTCGGAATGTAATCTTCTTTTAGCTGTTCCAAAATAGTGTGAGAAATATTTACACTGCTTTTAAGAGATATAACGGCTGTTCCTGTTGCGATATCGCCCAAACGCTGATGGTTTTTGGATGCTAAGGTTGTTATAAATGCTACTAATCCAAAACTACCAACGATATCTACCAAACGGAAAATCCATCGCATGAGGTAATCACCGAAACTTGCCTGATAACCATCGATTTTTACGACTTTTATTTTCATCAATTTTTTCCCGACTGTCTGCCCTTCCATCAGGCTTTCCAAAACCAAAGTGTAAATGTGAATAGGTAAAGTAATCATCATCATAAGCGCGCCAACAGACCAACCGTCCATGTCTCTGGTAAAGTCTGAAAAATCAAAAACATTGCGCAGGATCCAAAATATGATGAAAACGTATACCACCTTGATGAACAAATCGATGAAAAAAGCAACGATTCTTTCTCCAACACCTGCCAATGTAAAATTTACATTTACATTTTGTGAAGTATTGATGGCTATTTGATTCATATTTTTGTTATTTTAGCATTATGAGAGAAGTGGCTTTTATAAAGCAAAATAAAGCAAAATGGTTGGAAATCGAACAGGTTATCAGCGGAAAAATGAAAAAAAATCCGGATGACCTTTCGTCTCTTTACATCAATCTTATCAATGACCTCTCTTTTGCACAAACTTATTATCCGAAAAGTAAAACTACGGTTTATCTCAATTTTCTCTCTTCCCAGATTTTCCAAAGAATCTATAAAACCAAAAGAATAGAAGAAAACAGGATCAAGCATTTTTTTTTGAAAGAAGTTCCAATAACGGTTTACCAATACCGGAGATATTTGTATTATGCTTTTTGTTTTTTTATTTTGTTTGTGGCAATAGGCGTCATTTCGTCTATTTATGATAAGGATTTTGCGACACTGATCTTAGGAGAAGGTTATGTAAACCAGACTTTGGAAAATATCAAAAAAGGAGATGCAACGGCAATCTACGGAAGCGGAGCCAATTGGAGCTCGTCTATAATGATTATCGTTAATAATCTTGTAGTTGGAGCAAAGCTTTACATATATGGGATTTTTGGAGGTTTGGGAACTCTATATGCTTTGATGCAGAATAGTATCATGCTTGGAGCGTTCCAGTTTTTTTTCAAGACACAGAATGTGCTATTGGAAAGCGCCAAAGGAATTTGGTTGCATGGCGCTTTTGAAATCTTTGGAATGGTTGTAGAGGCCATGGCAGGATTGATTTTAGGTGCATCAATTTTGTTCCCGAAAACCTTATCAAGATTGGAGTCTTTCAAGCAGGGTTTCCGAGAGAGTTTTAAAATTTTTCTAAGTACAGTCCCGTTTACCATATTTGCCGGAATTATAGAAGGTTTTGTAACCAGATATGCGCAGACAATGCCATTGGTTCTGAATCTGGTCATTATCTTTGGAACGTTGTCTGTAATTGCTTTTTATTATTTTATATATCCATTTATCGTTATAAAAAAACTAAACCAAAATGTACTTGTCTCAGGAGATAAAAATCGATAATCTGATCAGCAACACGTTTGAATTAATTTGAAGCAGATGAGATTTAGAATTCTTCTTTTATTATTTTTTTCTTTACTGGGAAGCTCTGTTTTTTCTCAGTACGAATCTGTGCAGGAAGTGGAAGTTGTTGAGGATTCCGTGAGTTATGATTCTGAAGAAGAGTTTGTCCTGACGGATTCTTTGGTCAGATCCAATTATTCTACGAACAATACACTTTATCCGAAAAATTTCTCTCCAAATTTCAAAAACAAATATAAAGGAAACGAGTTCGATTATGGTATTTCAAAACCTCAGGAATCACTTTGGGATATCATCAAGAGACAAATTGCCAAATTGTTGTCCAAGATTTTCAAAGACATAGACCCGAACAAGGCGACCAATTATACAGTGATCATTTTACGAACTATTGGTATTTTGGTCATTGGACTATTGCTATATCTTCTGATTAGGTATCTAATGTCGAAAGATGGGAATTTCTTATTTGGAAAGAAAAATCGTAAAATTAAAATTACAGCTCAGGATTTAGAAGAAAACATCCACGAGATCAATTTCCCTGATAGAATCCTGAAATTTGAAAAACAGCAAGATTATCGTTCAGCAATCCGTTATCATTTTCTATTTGCTCTTAAAAAATTGTCGGACAAAAATCTCATCAGCTGGAATCCTGAAAAAACCAATCGGGATTATCTTAAAGAACTGAAAGACATTAATTTGAAAGAAGATTTCAGTCGTGTGATTTATATTTATGATTATATATGGTACGGCGAATTCGATGCAGAGGAGAAAGATTATCAGTATTTTAAAACTTATTTTAATAAATTCTAAAAGTTAATTTACTACCGCAGATCAATGAACAAAACCTTCAAAATATACGCTATAGTATTTATCATCATATTGATTGTGGTGGCGATGTTTAGTGGAAATAGGAAACCTGTATTGGATTGGCGAAAGAACTTTGATATCGATAAAAAAACACCTTTTGGACTTTACATTTTTAATCAGGAATCAACCGGTTTATTTCAGGGGAAATTAAAAAAAGTAGGAGTTTCGCCTTATTCTTATTATCAGAAAAATCATCAGAAGAAACCACATAATATCTTGATCATTCAGAAAAAGCTTGACGATGTTTCCTGGCAATATATTTTGAATGAGGTTTCTAATGGTTCCGATGTGATGTGGTTTACGAATGATACGACTGCCAAGTTGAGAGATACGTTGGGTTTTAGATTCAAGACTGTAAGTAGTGAAGAAAATTATTATCTGCAGTTCACAGATGAAAAGCTGGCCGATAGTAGGCTATTTATAGATAAATTTCCTGATAATAAAGGCTTTACCTACATCAGAAAAGACATTGAAATTCTTGGAAAAACCTTGAGAAAAGATGAAGATAACGAAGTGTCCGTTAATGTAGATTTTGTGAAGGTCAATTTTGGGAAAGGGCATTTTTACATCCATTCAGAGCCTTTGGTCTTGACCAATTATTATATTCTTAATTCTAGAAATAAATATATAGAAAATGTACTTTCTTATCTTCCTAATAGGGAAACAGTATGGTTTATAGAAAATGATACACCATTGTCGATATCCCCTCTTAGATTTATCCACAGTAATCTTTCGCTCAAATATGCTTGGTATCTATTACTTGTAGGTTTGGTTGTCTTTGTGATTTTCAATGCAAAAAGAAAGCAGCGAATTGTTCCTGTTATCGAACCCTTGAAAAACACATCTCTCGATTTTATCAGAAGTATCGGGAACCTTTATCTACAGGAAGGGGATTTTCATGAGATGATGGCAAAAAAAGCGCAGTACTTTTTGAATAGAGTTAGAATGGATTTGATGGTTGATACTCATAATCTTGATGAACAATTTATTAATAAACTACATCTGAAAACCGGGAAAAATATTGAACTAATAAAAGAGGCTGTTACACTTGTAAAAAAAGGACAAGACCCTTATGCAAGTGTGATGAAGGAAGACCTTGTAAGAATGAATCAATTACTGGATGATATTTTAAAGTGAGTTCCGTAGGAACGAAATGTTTGTAGAGAATATAGTTATAATTAATTTGAGCTCCGTAGGAGCGACACAAAAACACAAAATGGCAAATACATACATTCAAATTTACATCCAGTTTGTTTTCGCTGTTCAAGGAAGACAGAATTTGATTTATCCATTCAAAAGGGAATTGTTACAAAAATATATTTCAGGAATCATTAAAAATAATAATCAAAAATTATTGGCAATTTTTGCAAATCCTGACCACACTCATCTTCTGATAGGATTCAATAGTCTGAATTTCAAAATTCCGGATTTGATTCGTGATATAAAATCAAATTCTTCCAGATTTATTAACGAAGAAAATTGGTTTCAGGGGAAATTTAATTGGCAAGAAGGCTATGGTGCCTTTTCATATTCTAAAAGTCAGATTGATAAAGTCATTAATTACATCAATAATCAGGAAGAGCATCATAAAAAGAAAAGTTTCCGAGAAGAATATCATGAACTTTTGAATAAATTTGAAATTCCTTTTGAAGAAAAATATTTGTTCGAATTTTATGATTAAAGTATCGCTCCTACGGAGCTCCGCAAAAGAACTGTCGCTTTTTATTACAAACATTTTGCTCCTATGGAGCTTCATATAAACTAGATAAAAACTATGGAAGAACAATATCAAGACCAAGCACCAGAATTCCAGTCAAGGCTGGACATGACGGAATTACAAAATAATCTCGAACGTGTAAAAGCAGAAATCGCAAAAGTGATTGTTGGTCAGGAAAATATGATTGAACATCTGCTTGTCGCATTATTATCCAATGGTCACGTTTTAATAGAAGGTGTTCCCGGTGTTGCAAAAACCATTACTGCAAAATTATTGGCGAAAACTATTTCTGTAGATTTCAGTAGAATCCAGTTCACGCCGGATTTGATGCCTTCTGATATTTTAGGAACTTCGGTTTTTAATGTGAAGGAAGCGGATTTCAAATACAAAAAAGGCCCCATTTTCTCGAATTTTGTTTTGATTGATGAGATTAACCGTTCGCCGGCAAAAACACAATCGGCTTTGTTTGAGGTTATGGAAGAGCGCCAAATCACAATGGACGGCATCCAATATCCTATGGAAGAACCGTTCTTGGTGGTTGCCACTCAAAACCCGATTGAACACGAAGGAACTTACAGATTGCCGGAAGCACAGCTTGACCGTTTTCTTTTCAAAATCGAAGTTGGTTATCCAAATCTTGAACAGGAAATTGAAATCATCAAAAACCAGCATAACAATAAGTTGGAAGACAAAACTGATGTTGTACAAACTGTCATTTCCGGATATCAACTGAAACAATATCAGCAGTTGGTAAAAGATATTATTGTCGAGCAAAACCTTTTGGAATACATTGCGAAAATCATTGTCAATACGAGAGAAAATCAGTTTTTATATTTAGGAGCTTCGCCAAGAGCAAGTTCGGCTTTGCTGACAGCAAGCAAGGCTTTTGCAGCAATCCGAGGTCGCGATTTTGTAACACCGGAAGATATCAAAGAAGCATCGTTGGCGGTTCTGAGACACAGAATTATCGTTTCTCCAGAACGTGAAATGGAAGGTTTGACAGCTGATGAAATTATCAGACAGATTTTGGAAAGCATAGAAGTTCCAAGGTAAATTTCAGGTAGTAGAATTTAGGTAATAGTTTTTTAATTTTAATAATTATGGCTCACTTTAAAGAATTAATTGTTTGGCAGAAGTCTATAGATTTAGTGACAGAAATTTATAGAATTACTGAAAAATTTCCATCAAATGAGATTTATGGTTTGACTTCTCAATTAAGAAGAGCTGCTGTTTCTGTACCCAGCAATATTGCAGAAGGAAATACAAGAAGAAGTAAAGCCGACTATTTACAGTTTTTAAGAATAGCCAGAGGAAGTTGTAGCGAAATAGAAACTCAAATTATTATTTCTAAAAACTTAGGATTTGTAGACGTTGATATTTTTGAAACCTTAAATTTTAATATTATCGAAATCTCAAAAATGATAAATGGTTTAATCAATTCCTTAAAAAACTCAAACCCTGCAACCTAAAACCTTAATGAAATCCTTATACCTAAATAACAAATTTTTCTTCGCCCTCTTCGGCGTGGGATTTTGCTATGTTTTGGCATTTTTCTTTCCATTTGTGATGTGGATTGCCAACTCATTATTAATTTTTGTTTTATTGTTGACTATCGTTGATTTTCTAATTCTTTTCCTAAATAATGAAGGAATTAATGCCCAAAGAATCTTGCCGGAAAAACTTTCTAATGGCGATGAAAATTCTGTGAAAGTAGATATTAGAAATAATTATAATTTTAATATCAATACGAAAATCATTGACGAAATTCCTTTTCAGTTTCAAAAAAGAGATTTTTTGATCAAGAAAAGTATTGAAAGTGGAAACAATATCTATTTCGAATATATACTTGAACCAAAAGAACGTGGTGAATACAGTTTTGGAAATCTGAATATTTATGTTAATTCTCCGATTGGTTTGGTTTCCAGAAGATTCACATTTCAGAAAGATGCGATGTTACCAAGTTACCCGTCGTTTATTCATCTCAGAAAATATGAATTGATGGCGCTTCAAAACGAATTTCTATTAGGCGGAATCAAAAAAATCCGAAAGTTGGGACACACAATCGAATTCGAACAGATTCGGGATTATGTTCAAGGTGATGACATCAGAAGTATCAATTGGAAAGCGACTTCCAAAACCAGCAAATTGATGGTCAACCAGTTTCAGGATGAAAAATCGCAACGAATCATGATGTTGATTGACAAAGGCAGAACAATGAAAATGCCTTTCAATGGATTGAGTTTGCTGGATTATTCCATTAATGCAACAATGGCGTTGTCTCACATTATTCTGAAAAAAGGCGACCGGGCCGGACTGATGACTTTTGCTAAAAAAACTGAAAATAAAGTTACAGCAGACAACAAATCCGGACAACTGAAAAAGATTTCGGAAACGCTTTATAATGTTCAAACCGATTTTTTTGAAAGTGATTTTGGAAGATTATATCAGGATATAAAATTTCATTTGACTCAAAGAAGCTTGGTCTTATTATTCACTAATTTCGAGACTTTGGATGCATTGAATCGTCAATTAAAATATCTGAGAGGAATTGCCAAAAACCATTTGCTTGTAGTTGTTTTCTTTAAGAATTCCGAAGTTCATAAATTACTCAACACCAATCCGGAAAATATGCAGGAAATCTATGACGAAATCATCGCAGAAAAATTTGAGTTCGAGAAAAAGCTGATTATACAGGAACTGAGAAAATATGGGATTTTCAGCATTTATACACTTCCCGAAAATCTCAACATAGAAGTTATCAATAAATATCTGGAGATAAAAGCGAGGGGAATTTTGTAAATTTGAAGTAAGAATGAATTAATTACGCAAACACTTCGACTCCGCTCAGTGTGACATCTCTAATATTAGCCTGTCAAATTCAGCAGTGTCAGTCTGAGCGGAGTCGAAGACTTAGATATAATAAAGGACAAATCATATTTAATTTAAAAGAAAAATGAAAATTACACTTAATAGAATCAATGATGATTTCTTATTCGAATGTTCCAATGAACAAGGCAACTCAATCCTTTTAGACAACACGACTTTACCTGGCGCAAAAGGTGTGTCTCCAATGCAGTCGGTTCTGATGGCCGTTGCCGGTTGTAGCGGAATAGATGTGGTCTCGATTCTGAAAAAACAACGTCAGACGATTACGGATTTCAAAGCGGAAGTTGAAGGCGAAAGAGTTCAGGTAGGTGAAGCAAAACCTTTCAAATCTATCAAAGTGAAATTTTTCCTCGAAGGCGAAATCGACCCGAAAAAAGCTAAAAAAGCAGCAGAATTATCTTTCGAAAAATACTGCTCAGTTTCAAAAACATTGGAGCCAAATGTTGAAATCACTTATGAAGTCAGCGTGAACGGAGAAGTTGTGCAATAGAGTTTGAGCGTCTTAGAGTAGGAGAGAATCAAAACTCACTAAATCCTAAAACGCTCCCACACTCCAACTTATTATCGACTGGAAAGTCTCGGCTGAATCAACTTCGCAACTGTCGAAGTCCATCCCGTTTGATGAGAAGCACCAACACCGCGACCATTATCGCCGTGAAAATATTCGAAGAACATAATATAATCCTTGAAATTTGGGTCTTGATTGAATTTCTCAACGCCACCATTGAATGCCCTGTTCCCGTTTTCATCTTTCAGGAAAATCTTACAAAGCCTGTCGCTGATATCTTTGGAAACTTCTTCCAGATTTTTATATTCGCCGCTTCCTTTTGGATATTCTATTTTTAAGGAATCACCGAAAAAGAAATCAAAACGTTGTAAACTCTCAACAATCAGGAAATTGATTGGGAACCAAATCGGTCCACGCCAGTTGCTGTTGCCGCCAAACATTCGGCTATCACTTTCTGCAGGCGTGTAATAAACCACGTGTTCCTGTCCGTGAACTGTGAATCGGAAAGGATTTTCTTCATAAACCTTAGACATTGCACGGATTCCGTAATCGCTGAGGAATTCAGATTCATCAACCAGTCTGTCAAGAACTTTCGTCAATCTTGTTTTTCTGAGGATACTCAAAAGATGCTTGTTTCCTTCGCCTTCAACGTACCATTGAGAAACCAGTTTTGTCAATTCTTGTTTGTTTTTCAGAATCCATTCCATTCTTTTTTTGAATTCCGGAAGTTTTTCCAAAAGGCTGTGTTCCACAACTTCCACAGCAAACATCGGAATCAATCCGACAATACTTCGCAGTTTCAGATTTACACTGTCTCCATTTGACAATTGAAGCAAATCATAGAAAAATCCGTCTTCTTCATTCCAAAGTCCTTGCTTGCCTTCACCAATATTTTCCATTGCTTCAGCGATATAAAGATAATGCTCGAAGAACTTAATCGCCATATCTTCATAAACCGGATTGTAGGTTGCCAGTTCCATTGCGATACGCATCATATTCAGCGCATACATGGCCATCCAACTTGTCCCATCGGCTTGTTCCAGATGTTCGCCGTCGCCCAATTCCATATTTCTATCGAAGGCTCCGATGTTATCCAGACCAAGGAATCCACCTCCAAAAAGGTTGTTTCCGTTGTAATCTTTTCGGTTAACCCACCATGTGAAATTCAATAATAACTTCTGAAAAACCCTTTCCAGAAAAGCCAAGTCAGGTTTTCCATTATTCTTTTCATCGATTTTAAAAACCCGGAAAGTTGCCCAGGCGTGAACCGGTGGATTAACGTCATCAAAATTCCATTCATAAGCCGGAACCTGACCATTCGGATGCATATACCATTCCTTCGTTAAAGTAATCAATTGATTCTTAGCAAATTCCGAATCAATCACACTGAAACTCACGCAATGAAATGCCAAATCCCAAGTCGCATACCAAGGATATTCCCACTTGTCGGGCATCGATATAATATCTTTGTTATGAAGATGTTCCCAGTTGCTGTTTCGTACAAAACCTTTTCGTTGGATTGGGAAATTCGGGTCGCCTTTCAGCCATTTTCCGATGTTGTAATGATAAAATTGTTTGTTCCAAAGCAAACCTGCAAAAGCCTGTCTTTGAACATTCTTCTCGTCTTCGTCATCGATGTCTTTTTGGATGTTGGCGTAAAATTCGTCGGCTTCTTGTTTTCGTCTCGAAACAATTTCATCAAAATCCCAGAACGCATCCTCCATAATATGGGGCGACAATCGGAATTCGAAAACTTTATTACTATTTGCTTCTATGATTTCTTCACAATGAAGAGATGCTTTTGTCCCAGTTTTGGAAGGATTAACTGTATCAAGCCCTTTCGTAATATATTGATTGATTCCGTCCTTGAAAAAACCTTCTGTTTTCGGAAGATTGAATAACCTTGCGCGATTCGTTTCATTCTCACAAAACAAGGCATCCGCATTTCTATTTCTGGAATATAATTTCTTAATACTAAGACTATTATGATGAACATCTATTTCGCCTTGTTTAGAAAAACCGAGTTGCCCTTTGTAATCATTATAACCCCACATCCAGTTATTTCTATACCAGATTGTTGGCAAAACCACGATTGGAGCGGGCTGATTACTCCTGTTATGAACATCGATTCTTACTAAGAAATCATCCTCGCCGGCTTTCGCATATTCAATGAAAATATCAAAATATTCATCGTTGTCGAAAATTCCCGTATCAAATATTTCATATTCCGGGTCTTTATTGGAACGTTGCGCATTCGTATTAATGAGGTCATCGTACGGAAACGCATTGATTGGATATTTATAAACCATCTTCATATAGCTATGAGACGGCGTATTGTCCAGATAATAAAAAATCTCCTTGATATCTTCGCCGTGATTTCCCTGATAATTACTCAGTCCGAAAAAACGTTCCTTGACTCTGCAATCATTTTTATTCCAAAAAGAAAAGGCAAAGCACAATTGCTGTTTTTCGTCCGAGATTCCTGCGATGCCTTCTTCTGCCCAGCGGTAGGTCCATGCTTCCGCCATGTCGTGACCGGTAAATCCCCATGCATCCCCGTTGGTGCTGTAATCTTCACGTACATTTCCCCATTGGCGGTGGCTCACGTAAGGTCCCCACTTTTTCCAATTCGGATTTTTTAATTTTTCTTCTTCATTCATTGTTCTAATTATTTTTCGAGAATAATTATTCTTTTTATTAGGAGCAACACGGTTGTACATTTGTTAGAACATTCCAACCCGCTGTCCACTATATCTTTTTTGTTTTTCAGGCGCTTTGTCATTCCGAACAAAGAGAGGAATCTAAAAAAAACAAAAAAGGATGCCGTTCCCATCGGGGCTATGTTGAGGTTTGTCCCTTCTTTCAACGGATAAATGATAGTCGATAAATGATAATAAGAATAAGTCATTTAAAAAACATTTTCCAAATTACCATCCGCTTAAAAAATCGATTCATCGGTTCTCTGCTTTCTTAAAATTCTTCGCCCTCAAAAAATCTTTGCGATTAAAAAACCACAGCGAATCAATCATTTATCACTTATCATTCATCATTTATAATCACCCGTTGTCCGCAAAACTTTCCAGCGTCGTCATTCCACCATCCACATAGATACTCGCTCCGGTAATATAATCCGAATAATCACTCGCCAAAAATACGGCTAAATTTCCAATATCTTCCGGCTGTCCGATTCTGTCATACGGAATCAGCGTCATTAGTGCATCCAGAGATTTTTGATTATCCCAAGCCGATTTATTGATTGGCGTTTGGATGGCGCCCGGACAAATATTATTCACACGGATTTTCTGTTTTCCATATTCCTGAGCCAGCGTTTGCATCAGCATTCTGAGCGCACCTTTGCTGGAAGCATAATTAGCATGTCCGGCCCACGGGATTGTTTCGTGAACACTACTGATATTGATGATTTTTCCCAACGCTTTGGATTTTTCGGTCATTCCACGTTTCAGGAATTCTTTAATGGCTTCTCTTGAACAGAGAAATTGACCGGTCAGATTCACATCAATTACTTTTTGCCATTGAGCAAGGGTCATTTCTACAAAAGGTGCATCTTGTTGCAAACCTGCATTATTAATGAGAATATCTACAGTTCCGTATTTATCAATAGTCGTTTGGAACATTGCCAGAACTTGGTCTTCCTTACTCACATCACATTGAATGATAAAACCTTCGCCTCCGTTTTCTTCAATCGTTTTCAGCGTTTCTTCCGCTTCCGGAAGAGAATGCTCGGATGAATGATTGACGATAACGATTGCTCCGGATTTTGCCAGACTGATGGCAATTCCTTTTCCTATTCCGCTGCTAGAGCCCGTGACAATAGCCACTTGTTTATTAAGATTGATATTCATTGTTTATTTTTTTGGTGAATGTTCTTAAGCAAATATTATACACAATTGCTGTTATAAATTTCTTAAAATTAATTGTTAACAAAAAATTGATGTAGAGAAATTTTCATACAATTTGGAACTAATGCAATTTCTTGTCTATCTTTGCGCACAGATTTGTTCATTTACATATTGAAAATGTTATCGAGAAAGGTGGAGAGATTAGACTCTGTGAAACCTTGGCAACCCTTTGGAAACGAAGAAGGTGCTAAATTCTATCCTGAAGTTTTCGGGAAAAGATAACCCAGACATTTACTACATTTCCCGTAGCATTTTCAATTTTTTACAAAACAAAAATTGGAAGACAAGCTACAACATATCAACATTCAAGACTTCGAAACTCTGAACGGAAAAGTTCTCGATATCCCATTAAGCTATCAGCTTTTTGGAAAAGAACTATATTCGGCTCCGATTGTTTTAATTAATCACGCCTTGACAGGAAACTCTGATGTTGCCGGAGAAAACGGCTGGTGGAAATCTCTGGTTGGAGAAGGGAAAATTATTGATACGAGTCAATTTACAATTATTTCTTTCAATATTCCCGGAAATGGGTTTGACGGATTTTTCATCGATAATTACGAAGATTTCACAGCGAAGGATATTGCATCTATTTTTCTGCAAGGATTAAAGAACCTGAAAATCGAAAAACTATTTGCATTGGTTGGTGGTTCTGTTGGCGGTTCTATCGGTTGGGAAATGCTGACTTTGCAGAATGATTTAGCAGAAAGATTCATCCCGATTGCAACAGATTTCAAAACGTCGGATTGGTTACATTCTCAATGTCTGGTTCAGAAATTTCTTTTGGAATCAGAAGAAAAGCCTCTTGAAAAAGCCAGAGTCCACGCAATGCTATGCTATAGAACACCAGAATCTCTTAATTCAAGATTTAACCGAGAAATAGATTCTGAGAAACAAATTCTGAAATCTCACGACTGGCTCAACTTCCATGGCAATCGATTAAACGAAAGATTTAGTTTAAAAGCTTACCGGCTCGTTAATCATCTTCTGATGAACATCAACGGAAGGGAAACGGAATTGGAAAATATCAATGCGGAAATTCATTTGATAGCGGTAGATACAGACCTTTTTTACCCGGCTTTTGAAATTAAAAATACATACCGATTTTTAAAAAATAAAAACAAAAACGCTCATTATCACGAGATTAATTCCATCCACGGGCACGACGCTTTTCTAATGGAATACGAACAGCTTAACACAATTTTAAAACCTATTTTTTTGAACTGATGACAGACAAGAACGCAATTAATATTTATAGAAACAAAGCTTTGGTGAATTTCGAAGGGAAGGACTTTCTTGGACAGATAGGCGTGGATTCACGCATTTTTCAGGCTCTGAATGGAGGAGGAATCAGCGTTGGTGTCATTTCCCAGCAAGCCATTGAAAATGGGATTTCTGTTCTTGTAGATGAGAATGATGCTTCTGATGCAGTTGATTTTCTAAATAAAGAATTCGAAAAAGAGAAAGCAAAAGGCCAAGTCAGCAATATTTATAGTGTTGAAAATCTAAGCGCTATCGGGTTTGTTTCTGATAATTATAATAAGATTTTATCGGAGCTTCAGAGAAATAAGATTTATCCTTTGTTATTAAGCCAAATCGCATCTGCCGGAAGAGTGAACATTGTTGTAACAGCAAACCAAACTGAAATTACAAAAAATATCATCGAGACCGAAATCTACGGCAAACCAAAAACCGTTCATCTCGCTTTGATTGGTCACGGTAATGTTGGCGGAACTTTGGTAGAGCAGATTCTGGATTCAGCTTACGATATTCTGAATCGTAAAAGAGTGGATTTGAAAATCGTTGCCATTGCCAATTCCAGGAAGATTGCCTTTAACAAAGCTGGTTTCGGAAGTGATTGGAGACAAAAAATCAAATATTCCACAACAGATTCAAGCGTAGATTCTTTGGTGGATTTTGCAAAAGAACATCACTTGGAAAATCTTGTAATGGTAGATAACACGGCAAGCAAAGATTTTGTTAAAAATTATCCGGTTTTTGTGGAGAATGGATTTGATGTCGTGGGTTCCAACAAAATCTATAACACACTACCCATCTCAGAATATCGAAATTTCAGGAAATTATTAGAAAAAAATAAAAAGAAATACCTCTATGAAACCAATGTTGGTGCAGGTTTACCTCTAATTGATACAATTAAATTATTGCATCTTTCAGGAGAAAATATTACAAGAATCAAAGGTGTTTTTTCCGGAACATTAAGTTATGTTTTCAATAATTTTTCGCTTCGTAACGATAAATTCTCAACCATTATCAACGAAGCTCTGGAAAAAGGTTTTACCGAACCGGACCCACGCGAAGATTTATCTGGAAATGATGTCGCAAGAAAATTGTTGATTCTGGCAAGAGAGCTGGATTTGATTAATGAATTTGATGACATCAATATTCAGAATCTTGTTCCGGAAACTCTGCTGTCTGTTTCTAAAGAAGAATTCCTTTCAAGATTGCAAGAACTGGATTCAGAATACCAGAACATCAAAGAAAATCAGCAACCTGACCACGTATTAAGATATGTCGGCGATTTGCACGGCGATTTACAAAAAGAAAAAGGAGAGTTGGATGTCAAATTAATTTCTGTGCCAGCCAATTCGGCATTAGGACAACTTAAAGGTTCCGATTCTATTTTCGAAATCTACACAGAAAGTTATGGTGAGAATCCAATTGTCATTATGGGAGCCGGAGCCGGAGCCAAGGTGACTGCAAGAGGCGTTTTCGGAGATATTTTAAGACTTAGCGAAACAAAATAAAAAATTCAGAAAGAACTCCAAGAGTTCAATATGAATAGCCGCCGGTAAAACCGGTGGAGACAAAATCAAAAACCAATCAACGAACCCGAAGGGTTCAACAGAAGTAGCCGTAGGTGAAACCTATGGAAAATAGCAGACAAAATGGAAAACCAAAATTTTGAAACACAAGCCATAAGGACTCAAACCCAAAGAACTCAGTTTGACGAACATTCCACGCCGTTATATCTCACGTCAAGCTTCGTATTTGAAGATGCGGAAGATATGCGTGCAAGTTTTGCAGAAGAAAAAGACAAAAATCTTTACAGCCGTTTCAGCAATCCCAACGTTACCGAATTTGTAGATAAGATTGTAAAAATGGAAGGTGCGGAATCCGGTTACGCTTTCGCAACAGGAATGGCGGCGATTTATTCAACATTTGCAGCGTTGCTTGATGCGGGCGACCATATTGTGAGTTGTCAGTCGGTATTTGGTTCTACTCACACATTATTTACAAAATATTTTCCAAAATGGAATATCGAAACATCTTATTTCAAAGCAGAAGATGCGGAAAACGTAGAACAATATATCCAACCGAATACAAAAATCTTGTACCTGGAAACACCGACAAACCCGGCAATCGAAGTGTTGGATTTGGAGTTTTTCGGACAGATTGCAAAAAAACATAACCTGATTTTCATCGTTGACAACTGTTTTGCAACACCTTACTTGCAGCAACCGATTAAATACGGGGCAGATTTGGTGGTTCATTCAGCAACGAAACTGATTGACGGCCAAGGGCGGGTTCTAGGTGGTGTTGCGGTTGGAAAAGCAAATTTGATTCGTGAGATTTATCTATTTGCGAGAAACACAGGTCCGGCGATGTCGCCTTTCAACGCTTGGGTTTTGAGCAAAAGTTTGGAAACTCTGGCCATTCGGGTTGAAAAACACTGCGAAAATGCGCAGAAAGTTGCTGAGTTTCTGGAAAATCATCCGAATGTGGAATTGGTAAAATATCCTTTCCTGAAGTCTCATCCAAGCTACGAAATTGCCAAAAAACAAATGAAATTAGGCGGAAATATCGTCGCTTTCGAAATCAAAGGTGGAATCGAAGGCGGACGAAATTTCCTAAACAGAATTAATATGTGTTCCCTTTCCGCAAACTTGGGAGATACGAGGACGATTGTTACACATCCTGCTTCCACAACGCATTCCAAGCTTTCCGACGAGGAAAGAAATGAGGTGGGGATTACCGCTGGATTGGTACGTTGTTCTGTGGGATTGGAAAATATTGATGATATAATTAACGATTTGAAACAAGCTTTAAGTTAGTTTTGTTTATTGAAAATCAATGGAAATTCGTAGGCAATTAACATTATTTCTACAAAATGAAAGTTCAGAGATTGTAGAAAAAATAAGAAAAAAATATAATCCAAAGCAATTTGAATTAATTAAAGCACACGTTACATTATGCCGAGAAGACGAAATTGAAAATCTTGACCAAATATTAACAAATATTGCTTCTTTGAAGGAAAAAGCGATTACTATTCGATTTGAGAAGCTTGAAAGATTTGACAATGGAAAAGGAGTATATCTTAAATCTGATGACGCACAAGAATATCACAAATTGCGACAACAAATTTTGAAAACGATTATTGATTCACCGAGAGAACAAACTCCACATATAACGTTAATGCATCCAAGAAATTCGATTTGTGACAATGAAATATTTGAAAAAATAAGTACTGAAAAAATTCCTTTAAGCTTTACGTTTAGTGAAATTAGTTTGATTGAACAGGAAAAAGGAGAAAAATGGAAGCTGATTAAAACTTTTCGCTTAACAAATTAAAATATGAAAAACTCAGAACAACTATATAAAGCGCTTAACGAACGTATTCTCATCCTCGATGGAGCGATGGGAACAATGATTCAGCGCTACAATTTCACCGAGGAAGATTACCGAGGTGAGCGATTCAAAGACTGGAAATCCCCGCTGAAAGGAAACAATGATTTGTTGTCTCTCACGCAACCGCAAGCTATTGAGGAAATTCACAGAAAATACCTTTTGGCTGGTGCGGACATTTTGGAAACCAATACATTTTCCGGGACAACCATTGCAATGGCAGATTATCATATGGAAGATCTGGTTTACGAACTTAACTATGAATCTGCCAAAATCGCCAGAAAAGTCTGTGACGAATTTACCGCTCAGAATCCCGACAAACCAAGATTTGTTGCAGGTTCAATCGGACCGACTAACAGAACAGCAAGCCTTAGTCCGGACGTCAATGACCCGGGTTACAGAGCGATTACTTTTTATGAGCTCAGATTGGCCTATAAACAACAGGCGGAAGCTTTGCTCGATGGAGGTTCAGACATCCTTTTGGTTGAAACAATCTTCGACACTTTGAATGCAAAAGCGGCATTGTTCGCAATTGACGAAATCAGAGAAGAACGCAATATCACTATTCCAATTATGGTTTCAGGAACGATTACCGATGCTTCCGGAAGAACTTTGAGTGGACAAACAGCGGATGCATTTTTGATTTCCGTTTCTCATATGGATTTGATAAGTGTTGGTTTCAACTGTGCTTTAGGAGCAAAACAATTGACGCCTTACCTGGAAATTCTTGCCAATCACACAGATTTCGGAATCTCGGCTTATCCAAACGCAGGTTTACCAAACGCTTTCGGCCAATACGACGAAACAGCCGGTCAAATGGCAGAGCAGGTGAAGGAATATTTGGAGAAAGGTCTAATCAATATTATTGGTGGTTGCTGCGGAACAACGCCGGACCATATTAAAGCGATTGCGGATTTGGCAAAAGCTTACCATCCGAGAAAACTTAATATAACAGTATAACAATGTATCTATTTAGCGATTATCAGACAGAGTGTCATTCTGAACAAAGTGAAGAATCTCATTTTATTGTTGGTAATTTTTACATTGTAAATTAAATTATGGAAACAGATTGTAAAAGAAAATATCTGAAATTATCAGGTCTCGAGCCTTTAATTATAACACCCGAATCCAACTTTATCAATGTTGGAGAGAGAACCAATGTTGCCGGTTCCAAAAAATTTCTTCGTCTCATTAAAGAAGAAAAATATGCCGAAGCTCTGGATATTGCAAGAAACCAAGTAGAAGGTGGCGCTCAGATTCTGGACGTCAATATGGATGACGGGCTTTTAGACGGCAAAACCGCAATGGTCAGATTCCTGAATCTGATTGCCTCCGAACCAGACATTGCCAGAATCCCGATTATGATAGATTCGTCAAAATGGGAAATATTGGAAGCCGGATTACAGGTTGTTCAGGGAAAACCTGTTGTTAATTCTATCAGTTTGAAAGGTGGTGAAGAAGAATTCATTAAACAGGCCAAAGCGATTAAAAGATATGGTGCGGCAGCAATTATTATGGCTTTTGATGAAGTTGGACAAGCTGATAATTACGAAAGAAGAATCGAAATCTCCAAAAGGTCTTATGATATTTTGGTTAACCAAGTTGGGTTTCCTTCTGAGGATATTATTTTCGACCTTAATATTTTCCCTGTTGCGACAGGAATGGACGAACACCGCAGAAATGCGATTGACTTTATCGAAGCAACACGCTGGGTTCGTACCAATCTTCCAAATGCTTCAGTAAGTGGAGGTGTTTCCAATGTTTCATTTTCCTTTCGTGGAAATGATTCTGTGAGAGAAGCGATGCACTCTGTTTTCCTTTACCACGCCATAAAAGCCGGAATGAATATGGGAATCGTAAATCCGACAATGTTGGAAGTTTACGATGAAATCCCAAAAGACTTGCTGGAATTGGTAGAAGATGTAATGCTCGACAGGAAGGATGATGCGACAGAAAAATTGCTCGATTATTCCGAAAAACATAAATCCACAAAAAAAGAAAAAGCCGAAGACCTGAGCTGGCGGGAGCAGGATTTGCAAACGAGAATCACGCATGCTCTGGTCAAAGGAATCGACCGTTTCATAGAAGAAGATGCGGAAGAAGCTCGAAAGGCTTCAAAACGTCCGCTTGATGTTATCGAAATCAATCTGATGACAGGAATGGGCGTTGTCGGCGACCTTTTCGGAAGTGGGAAAATGTTCCTGCCTCAGGTGGTTAAATCAGCGAGAGTGATGAAAAAGGCGGTGGCTTATCTTCAGCCTTTCATCGAAGCGGAAAAAGACCAGACCCAGAAATCCAACGGAAAAGTCCTGATGGCAACTGTAAAAGGTGATGTTCATGATATCGGGAAAAATATTGTGAGCGTGGTTTTAGGTTGTAATAATTACGAAATCGTGGATTTAGGTGTGATGGTTCCGGCAGAAAAAATTATCCAGACGGCGATTGATGAAAAAGTAGATGTTATCGGATTAAGCGGATTGATTACACCTAGTCTGGACGAGATGGTCCATATTGTCGACGAATTGGAACGTAAGAATCTGAATTTCCCTTTATTGATTGGCGGCGCGACAACATCTAAAGCGCATACAGCCGTAAAGATTTCACCAAAATATTCCAACACTGTTGTTCACGTGAACGATGCTTCCAGAGCAGTTGGTGTTGTAAGTTCTCTTCTTAATAAAGATAAATCCAATGCTTATGCTTTGGAAATCAGAAAAGATTATGATGAATTCCGTGAAAAATTCCTGAATCGCCAGGTTGATAAAGAATATGTTCCAATTACAGAGGCGCGTGAAAAAAAATTCAAAATCGACTGGGAAAATGAAATTATATCAACACCAAAAAAATTAGGGATTACCATCATCGAAGACCAAAATCTGGATGAATTGGTGGAGTTTATAGACTGGTCGCCGTTTTTCAGAAGCTGGCAATTATTTGGGAAATTTCCTGAGATTCTGACTGATAATGTGGTTGGCGAGCAAGCCACGATTTTGTACAATGAAGCGCAAACAATGCTCAAAAAAATACTGAAGGAAAAGAGTTTCAAAGCCAAAGGAATTTTCGGGATTTTCCCTGCCAATGCTAATGAACAGGATGATATTTTGGTTTATGATGACAATCGGAATGTGATTTCGACTTTCAGAACTCTGCGCCAGCAACATAAAAAATCGGAAGGAAAAGAATATTTTGCTTTAAGTGATTTTATTGCACCGGAGAATTCCGGGAAACAGGATTATATCGGAACGTTCTGCGTTTGTACAGGATTCGGAGCTGATGAGTTGGCAAAAGAGTACGAAGAACAAAACGACGATTACAATGCGATAATGGTAAAAGCTTTAGCAGACCGTTTCGCAGAAGCTTTCGCCGAATATTTGCATAAAAAAGTGCGAACCGAATATTGGGGCTATTCTGAAAATGAAACCTTGGATAATGATGAGCTCATCAAAGAAAAATATCTCGGAATTCGTCCGGCTCCAGGTTATCCGGCTTGTCCTGACCATTTGGAAAAGCTGACGATTTGGGATTTACTGAAAGTTGAAGAAAATATCGGCGTTACGTTGACCGAAAGTCTTGCAATGTGGCCGACAGCAGCAGTTTCCGGATATTATTTTGGAAATCCAAATTCTAAATATTTTGGAGTGGGAAAAATTGATGAGGACCAACTGAAAGATTATGCTGAAAGAAAAGATGTTGAATTAGATTACGCCAGAAAATGGCTCGCTCCGAATTTAGCTGATTAATATTATTTAAAATTATTGAATGAAAATTACTGACCATATAAAAAACGCCAACGGCAAAACGCTATTCTCTTTTGAAATTGTTCCACCCCAAAAAGGAGTTGGAATTGCCGATTTGTATAAAAATATTGACCCGTTAATGGAGTTCAAACCACCTTTTATTGATGTTACAACTTCTCGGGAAGAATATATTTTCCTGGAAAGAGGAAACGGTTTGATGGAAAGAAAAATCACAAGAATGCGTCCCGGAACCTTGGGGATTTGTTCAGCAATTCAGAATAAATATAATGTGGATACCGTTCCGCACGTTCTTTGTGGTGGATTTACCAAAGAAGAAACCGAATATCTTTTGGTGGATTGTATGTATTTGGGAATCAATAACATTGTAGCTCTTCGCGGTGATGCAATGAAGGGTGAAAAGTATTTTGAACCCTCAGTAGGCGGACACAAATATGCTTCGGATTTGGTGAAGCAGATTCACGATTTGGGAATCGGAGAATATCTTCACGGTAAGATAGAATCTGATACAGATAACAGTTTTTGCATAGGTGTTGCAGGTTATCCTGAAAAACATATCGAAGCGCCTTCTATGAATTATGACCTTCAGATGCTGAAGAAAAAAGTAGAAGCCGGTGCAGATTACATCGTCACTCAAATGTTTTTCGACAATCAAAAATTCTTTGAATTTGTAAAACAGGCCAGAGAAATTGGTATTGATGTTCCGATTATTCCTGGAATTAAACCAATTGCGACCAAAACCCATTTGCAAATGTTACCACAGGTTTTTAAAATCGATTTACCGGAAGCTCTGATTAATGAAGTTTTAAAATGCAAAACCAATAATGACGTTCGAGAAGTAGGAATAGAGTGGGCCATCAACCAGTCGAAAGAATTATTGGACTTTGGGATTCCGGTTCTGCATTTTTATTCGATGGGAAAAAGTGATAATATTTTGAAGATTGGAAGAGAAGTTTTTTAATATAAAGAGATGCCAATTGCATCTCTTTTTTTAATTTTATGGTTCAAGATTTTATATGAAATTAACCGGCCCATTCAAACAAGTTGTCACACTCAATAATCTTCCATTAAAAGGAAAGTTAAATGATGAATCTTTAGAAATTATTTCCAATGGAGGAATTTTAACCGAGGATGGAAAAATTATCCAAACAGGAGATTTTGATTCTTTAAAACAAAAATTTCCAAATTCAGAAATTGATTTTGTTGAAGGCGAACAAATCGCACTTCCTGCTTTTGTAGATGCACATACACATATTTGTTTTGGAGGAAATCGTGCTAATGATTTTGCAATGAGAAATGCTGGTAAAACGTACCTCGAGATTGCAGAATCCGGTGGCGGAATCTGGAGCTCTGTAAAACATACAAGAGCTTCTTCTGAGGAAGAATTAATTCAAGGAATGCTCAAAAGAGTTGACAAACTTATCAAACAAGGTATTACGACAATTGAGATAAAAAGCGGTTATGGTTTAAACGTTGATGAAGAACTCAAAATGCTTCGAGCCATCAAAAAAGCACAGGCTCAAACCAAAGCGACGTTAGTTCCAACTTGTCTTTCTGCACATCTCAAACCGAAAGATTTCGAAGGGACATCTCGGGAATATCTTAATTATGTTATTGATAAAATTTTACCAAAAATAAAGGAAGAAAAGCTTGCTGACAGAGTAGATATTTTTATTGAGAAATCAGCATTTCAACCTAATGAAAGTAAAATATTTCTTGAAAAAGCAAAAGAATTTGGTTTTCAAATCACAGTTCACGCAGACCAATTTACGGCAGGGAGTTCCAGAATTGCTGTTGAGGTTGGTGCGAAATCTGCAGACCATTTGGAAGCAACTATTGATGAAGATATTGAGTTTTTAGCTCATTCAGATACTGTTGCTATTGCTTTGCCGGGCGCAAGTTTAGGTTTAGGCGAACCATTTGCTCCAGCGAGAAAAATACTTGACAAAGGTGGAATTCTCGCCATTGCAACCGACTGGAATCCAGGTTCGGCGCCAATGGGGAATCTCGTTACCCAAGCTTCCATTTTGGCAACTTATCAGAAACTGACTACTGCTGAAGTTTTGTCTGCAATTACTTTCCGAGCGGCGTTTGCTTTGGATTTGGAAGATAGAGGGGTTTTGGCAGAAGGCAAAAAAGCTGATTTCATCACATACAAAACCGATAATTTTCAAAATATCCTTTATCATCAGGGAAGTTTGCTTCCTTCACAAGTTTATATTAATGGAGAAAAAGTTTTATAATGACAGAAAGAGACAGTATTATTTTTGACCTTGACGGAACACTTTGGAATGCTTCGGAAACTGTTTCGAAAGCTTTTAATGAAAGCATAAAGGACATTGGATTTGATATTGAAATCACTTCACAAAAAGTCAGAGATTTTTCTGGAATGAAGATGAACGATATTTTTACTCAGCATTTCAGTTTTATACCAAAAGAAAAGTTGCAGGATTTTGAAAAGATTTATGCAAAAAAAGAAAGCGATTATCTTAAGGAATTTGGAGGTGAGTTATTTCCAAAAGTCAAAGAAACTTTGGAAAAGCTAAATGAAAATTATCGACTTTTCATCGTCAGTAATTGTATGAAAGGCTACATAGAAAACTTCATCGAGTTTTTTAGTTTTAAAGATTTATTTGAAGATTTTGAATGCTATGGAAATGCAGGATTACCAAAAGACAAAAATATCAGATTAATCGTCGAGCGAAATAATTTGCAAAATCCAGTGTATGTTGGAGATACGATTTGGGACAAAGATTCTTCTGAAAAGGCCGGTGTTGATTTTATCTTTGCAACTTACGGTTTTGGAAAGGTAAAAAATCCGATAATCGAAATTCAAAGTTTTGAAGAATTACTCTCAACCAAGTTTTAAAAAGAAAAAGCCTTATCAAAATCTGATAAGGCTTAATTTATTATAAAGCTTAAAGATTATTTAAACTCGATTGGGAATTTAACCTGAGTATTATCCCAGCCTGCATACAAATCTGCTCCCGTTTTTGTTTGTACAAAAGTCACAGAAAAATACTCGATTGGTGATGATGTTTTCTCAACAGGAACATTGAATCTCACCACATCTTTACTCTTGTCATAGAAATAAGCACCCCATTTATCAATTTCAGAATTTAAAACAATTGTCCATTCTTTTTCAAAAGGAATTGCAAAAATACTGTAAGTCCCAGCAGGAATTTCTTTTCCTCCAATAACTACCGGCGTATAGAATTTGATTTCAGAATTTTCATTCGCACCAAATCTCCAGATATCTCCATATTTCACAAGATTTCCAAAAACAACTCTGTTTTTTTTCTGTGGACGAGAATAAACAATTTTCACTTTCGGAGTTTCTGTTTTAGAAGAAGCTACTTGAATTGGATAGTAAGATGCATCCATTGGACTGACATCTACGGAAAAATAATTCAGTTTTGTCGGGTCCAATTTTGCTTGAGAAAATGCGCTAACTCCTATTAACAAAGAAGCAATAACGATAAGATTTTTCATTCTATTTATTTTAATTTTATTAATTGTTCGATGGCCTTATCCAAAGTTTCCTGTTCTTTTGCAAAACAAAAACGAATCACTTTTTCATCGGTTTTATCTTTGTAAAAGGCAGAAAACGGGATAGTTGCAACTTTGTACTCTTTGGTCAGCCAATAACAAAAATCCTTGTCTTGCTTATCAGAAATTGAGCCAAAATTAGCGGACAAAAAATAAGTTCCTTCGCAATCTAATAACTGAAAAGGCGTTTCCTTTAATGCGTTTTTAAGATAATCTCTTTTTGTTTGGAAAAATGTTGAGATTGTTTTGAAATCATCAATATTTTGTAAATATTTAGAAATTGCAAATTGTGCCGGCGTGTTCACACAAAATACATTGAACTGATGAACTTTCCTGAACTCAGTCATCAAGTCCGAAGGCGCACAAACATAACCGATTTTCCAACCTGTGATATGCAATAACTTCCCAAAAGAGCCTACAACCAAAGTTCTCTCCTTCAATTCAGGATATTTGGCTAATGTCAGATGAGGTTTTTCATCAAAAGTGATACTTTCATAAACCTCATCGCTCAAAATAATGATATCTGTATTTTTTACAATCGAAATCAGTTCATTGATATCTTTCTGTTTTAGGATTTTCCCGGAAGGATTATTTGGATTGTTGATGATAATCATCTTGGTTTTTTCGGAAACCACATTTTTAACTTCATTCCAGTTAATTTCATAGTCCGGATAAAGCATTTTGATACTTTTTACAATTCCGCCATTCAGGATAATTGCAGGCTCGTAACAATCGTAAGCCGGTTCAAAAATAATGACTTCATCACCTTTTTCGACGAATGCAGAAATAATGGTAAAAATCCCTTGAGTCGCTCCAGCAGTTACATTAATCTCAGAATCAGGGTGATAATCAACCTGGTATTGAATACTGAATTTCCTGGAAATCTCTTCCCGCAGTTCCTTGATTCCAAACAAAGGTGCATATTGGTTATGACCTTGCTTTGCAAAGTCTCCGAGATATCGGATGAGGTTTTCATCAGGCTGATAATCCGGAAATCCCTGTGAAAGATTGACTGCATTTTCCTGTTGTGCTAATAAGCTCATCTCTGTGAAAATTGTCGTTTTCACATCAGGAAGTTTGGAGTTTGGTAATTTGAAAGCCATTCTGATTGTAAAAATAAGTAATTATTACTTTATATACTTAAAATTAAACCACAGAATTTATTGCGGATGGATGAAGTTTACAATAAATTAATTCGCCCTGCTTTGCTCTTCAAAATCAATATTTTTATTGGCGCCTTTTACTTTTTTATTTCCGAAAGAATAAGTTAAGCTCAGCTTGAAACCTCGGTAATCATTATATTGGTTAAACTCCGAACGAAAGTTGCCATTGTATGAGTATCCATTGTTTTTGAGTGTTTTGAACACATCACTGATAACAAAATTTACCTGCAATTTTTTATCAAACAATGATGTTTTTATTCCCGGTGAAAATTCTAATTGGTCTTTTAGCTTTATGTTGGCATAGGTAAAAGGAAGCGAATGCCAGAAATTCAGCATCAGAAACCAGGTCTTGTTCTCGTTCAATGTGATGGTGTTATAGAAAGAATAGGACATTGAATATACTTTCAGTTTTTCCAATTCAGGAATTGTTGGTTTTGTTTTAGTATAAGAACCATTGGCGTTTACAGATGTTTCCCAGATTTTGAAGAAGGTATTGTAATAACCAATGTTTATTCCTAACCTGTTCTGGTCATAGCCGTTTTCTGTAAGGTTACTGTAAATTCCATTTGAGAATCGGGCAATATTGGAAGTGTTGTTTTGGCTGTATTGGTTGTAAAGTCCAAAAGTCAGTTTTCCTTTGTAGGAATAATTCAGTTCTACATTATCATTAAATGAAGGTTGCAAAGTTGGATTTCCTGTATAATACATGTACGGATTTGTATACCAGCGAAATGGATTCAGTGACTGAAAATCGGGGCGGTCAATTCTTTTCGAGTAGTTCAGTGTTAACGAATGATTGCTATTTGGCTTGTAGCTGATGTAGGCGGTCGGGAAAATTTTACCGTATTGCTTTTCGATTTTGCTGCTTTCATCATTTGGTGTAAATCCTTGAAGAGAAGTATATTCATAGCGCAGTCCTGCCTTTGCCGACCATTTTTCACCAAAATCTTTTTGGATGCTGACATAAGCGGCATAATTATGTTCTTTATAATGAAAAACATTGGTGTTATCGGGATTTAGAACGTAGCTGGTTCCATCGAAGTCAAAATATCCGACATCCGATTTATTGTTAAGCAAAGTATATTTCAAACCAGTTTCGATATTTAGCCATTTATAGGGCAAAGTAAGGTCGGATTGAGCGGAAAATATAGCATATTTCATTTTGCTGTTGTTTTTTATGATAGCTTCATTATTATTGACAGTATTTATTGTATTGAAATCATTGATTTTTTCAGGACTGTTATTAAGGTAATTTCCTGTAAAACTTAGTTTTTTACCGATGCTGTCTAGCTTTATGTCGTAATAAGCGTTCAAGGTATGCGTTGGTGTTGTCCAGCGTTGACGTTGCTGGGTTATTAAGGTAGAATCTGCAACCGATTTTGTTTCATATCGACTGATTCCACGGGCATCCATATTATAATGCTGATTGCCGAAATCATAAATGAAACCGATGTTTTGTTTCTCATTTATTTTGTAATCGAAACTGTAATTAATACCCAAAGCATCCGGAGCATCTTTTCTTGTTTCTGAGGTATAAACACTGTTTATATCGCTTAAAAGATTGCGCGTTCCTTCTGGTTTGTAGGCTACATTATATTGTCTCAATTTTAAGGAAGAGCTGATTTTTTTAGATTGATAATTAACTGTGGCCCCCGCTCTGAAACCATTATATGAATTTCTTTGATAAGAACCGTTTATACTTCCACTCCATCCCAGATTTGGATTTTTTTTCAGAATAATGTTGATGATTCCGCTGTTTCCCTGAGCTTCGTACTTGGACGGAGGCGTTGTAATGATTTCTATTTTGGCAATGTCATCGGAACGGAGCGATTGCAGATAATTCGTGAGTTCGCCCCCGGATAAGTTCAGCATTCTGTCGTTTATCATAACAGAAACATTCCCTTTTCCTGCAATGGAAACATTGTCGTTTATGACATTTACCATAGGTGTATTCCTGAGTGCATCCAAGCCATTCATTCCTTGTGAAGCGACTGAATTTTCAATGTTGTAGACCAGGCGGTCAACCTTTTGTTCAATCAGCTTTTTTCTTGCAGTAAGGGTTACGCCTTCTATTGCCTTTGCTTCCTGAATCTTTACGTTTCCTAAATCTTGGTCTTGATTAAGCTCAATATTTCCAGAGAAATATTCCTTTCCGAATTGCTTTATCCTCAGCAGGTAATTTCCTTTTTCGGCTTTTAAAGAAAAGAATCCCAGACTGTCTGTGTAGGTTTGATTTACAGGGATGCTGTCATTTTTAAAAAGTAAAGCATCTGCAAATGTAACGGCATTATTATCCTGATTAACTACTTTTCCTTTCAGTATCAATTGCTGGGCAGAAATTATGGGACTCAAGCCAAGTAAAATAATATGGAGCGTAATGATAAGAAGCTTCTTCATTTTTTATATTCAAATTTGAATACAAAGAAAAAATGAAAAGAGAACAAAAAATTGTAAAAATCGTGCAGATTAATGTTGGGAATAAATCCACGCCAGCTCTTCCTGCTGAATGCTCGTTTTATTTCTTAACTGATTGGGTGACTCTCCCGTAATCTCTTTGAAATCCCGGATAAAATGGGATTGGTCGGTATAATGGTTTCGATAAGCAATGTTGGTGAGCTTTTCTTTTTCAAGATGAAGAATTCCGTCCAGCGCTTTTCGGAATCTTACAGTTCTCAAAAAAGATTTGGGATTTTGTCCTATCTGATTTATAAACAATCGGCACAAAGTAGATTCGTTCATAGAAAGTTTTTTCGCTAGAGAGCCTACTTTCAAATCTTTGTTTTGCTGGATGATATGTAAAACTTCCTTCGTTCTTTCCGTTATATATTGATTGTTGATGCTTCTCAGAATGATATTTTCCAGCATTAATATCCTTTTATGATTATTGTTTTCCTCGAATAAGCTTTCTACAAAATCTCCCGCAAATTTTGGAAAAAGCATCTGAAATGCTTCATCACTTTTTATAAGTTCCTCATAAGAAATATTAGAAAATAATCGTAATGCCGCTGGATGGAAAATGATACAGATTTCATCAATAGATGCATTGATACTTACTTTGAAATTCGATTCGTGAAATCCTGATAAATAGCTCTTGTAAATTGCATTACCTTGCAAAGTAAAGAGATGCTTGCTGTTGCCATTCTGTTCAACAACGACGTTATTTTGTTTATAAATCGCAAGACAGAGATTGGTATTGGGAAATGTTGTATATTCAATATTCTTGATACTTTCCGATTTGAAAATTATGAAATACTGAATAATATTTTTCAGTTCAGAGTGATTGGGCTTTATGATTTCGGTTTTCATAATATTCTTTAATCAAATATACAAAACATCTTACATCAAAAGCTGATAAAGGATTGTTAAAGGAATCTTTTGTGTTTAAATCAAAATAATGATTTTGTAGATTTGCAAAAATTTTTTGTTGAAACGTCTTATTTCTATTGTCGGAACTACAGGAATCGGGAAAACCCGATTGGCAATCGATTTGGCAAAACATCTTGATACTGAAATTATCTCCTGCGACTCGCGCCAGTTTTATAAAGAGATGAAAATTGGAACCGCAACGCCGACTGATGAGGAATTGTCTGAAGCCACACATCATTTTGTAGGAAACATCAGCATTAATGATTATTATTCGATTGGTCAGTTTGAAGTTGAAGCATTGAAAAAACTTGATGAAGTTTTTTCCGGAAAAAATGTTGCAATAATGGTCGGCGGAAGCGGGATGTACGAAAAAGCCGTTGTGGAAGGGATGAATGATTTGCCCGAAGCTGATGAAGGGAATCAGAAAAAATTATTATCGATTTGGGAAAATGAAGGTATTGAAGCTTTGCAAAAATTGCTTGAAGAACTTGACCCGGAATATTACTCTGTAGTTGACAAAAATAATTCCAGACGATTGTTAAGAGCAATTGACATCATTTGGCAAACCGGAAAAACCTACACCGAAAATCTTAGTACACCAAAAGCAAAACGTGATTTTGAAACCATCAGAATAGGAATTGATGCACCAAGAGAAATTATCTATGAGAGAATCAATCTTCGGGTTGACAAAATGATGGAAAATGGTTTGTTGGAAGAAGCAAGAGGTTTGATTGCTGATAGAGATAAAGTAGCTCTGCAAACAGTTGGTTATTCAGAACTGTTCCGATATTTTGATGGAGAATGGGACTTGGACTTTGCTATAGAAGAAATCAAGAAAAATTCCCGACGATATGCTAAACGACAAATTACCTGGAACAAAAAGCTGGAAAATGTAAATTGGGTCAACTATGATAATTCTCTGCAAGAAGCATTATCTTTGCTGAATAAATTAGATTAATCATCACATAATAAATTAAACGATGTCAAATACACCTTCGAATATGTTGGCTTTAGGAACAAAAGCTCCGGATTTTAAACTTCCCAATCCATCAAAAAATAACGAATTACAAAGCCTTGAATCTTTGAAAGGAAAGAAAGGAACTTTGGTTGTTTTTATGTGTAACCATTGCCCATTTGTTCTTCATATTATCGATAAATTAGAAGAATTATACGAGGATTACAAATCTCAGGGCATTGAATTTATTGGGATTAATTCTAATGATGCTGATAGATATCCTGCAGATTCTCCTGAAATGATGGTGGATTTCGCAGATGAAAGAAATATCAAGTTTCCTTATTTGTACGACGAGTCTCAGGAAGTTGCAAAAGCTTATGAAGCAGCTTGTACACCGGATTTTTATTTTTTTGATGAAAATCTAAGTTTGATTTATCGTGGACAAATGGATGACTCTCGTCCTGGAAATCAAAAGGAAATTACAGGCGAAGACTTGATAGTTGCATTCGAAAATCTTTTAGCTGGAGCGGAGCAAGAAGAATTCCAAAGGCCAAGTTTAGGTTGCAATATCAAATGGAAATAAAAACAAAAACCGGAAATTAATTTCCGGTTTTTTTATTAAAGTTTATCGATGTAATTTTTAAGAAATCGTTTCTGAGATTCAAAAGCGATTTTATCCAAATCAAGCTCTGAAACTTTTATCCAAATCGTGTCTGAGATTTCTGATTCTTCTAATTTAATGTCAAATTTTTTCTCAACTTCATACAAGTAGAATAAATCCAAAGTATTGTAGTCAATATTCTTGTAAGGATAAATATTGGGCTGACTTCCAAGATATTTGAATTCATTAGGATCGATTATTAATCCTAATTCTTCATTCAGCTCTCTGGAACAAGTTTTTTCGGAACTTTCTTTTGGGTCGGTAAATCCACCGGATAAATCCCATTTTCCTTTTCCAGGCTCTTGATTTCTTACTGTAAAAAACAGCTCTTCCTTACATTTTATGACAACCGCAACCGCAGCTGCAGTATTGTGATATAATACAAAATCACAATTACCACAGCTAAATTTGGTAATGTTATTCCATAATAGTTTTTCCTGACCGCATTTTGGACAGAACCTCAAATTTTCCATTGGATAAATTTAAGGAAACTAGGCTAATTTTTTGTTTCTTGGATGGAAATTTAAAATGACATCTCTTAATTCTTCGGTTTTCAGATGCGTATAGATTTGAGTCGTTGTAATACTGCTATGTCCCAACATTTCCTGAATGAATCTCAAATCTGCTCCGTTTTGCAACAGATGAGTTGCAAAAGAATGTCTGAAAGTATGTGGTGAAATACTCTTGTTAATGCCGGCTTTCTGTGTCAATTCTTTGATAATGATGAAAACAATAACTCTGGACATATTAGTTCCACGAGTATTTAGAAAAAGAGTGTCTTCGTATTTCTTATTGATTTTATTCTTGCTTCTTACATTCTGCATATAATCTTTGATGTATTCTGCAGTAGATCTGGCAAGAGGAACAAGTCTGGTTTTTTCTCCTTTTCCTTCAATAATGATAAAGTTTTCTTTGAAATTGATGTTAGAGATTTTGAGGTCGACCAATTCGGAAACCCGTAATCCGCAACCATATAAAACTTCTAGGATGCACTCGTTTCTTTTTCCGATATCTGTACTTTTGTCAACACTGTTGATTAGTTTGTTGATATCATCTTCGCTCAAAGTATCAGGAAGATAAAGACCAAGTTTTGGACCTTCCAACAAAGATGCAGGATTTTCTTCTCTGTAATCTTCTTCCAAAAGAAATTTAAAAAATGCTTTTATAGAAGAAATTCCTCTTGCCTGAGATCTTTCACTTATCTTATTTTTTGATAGTTGATAGATGTATTCCTGAAGATTTTCGTAGGAGATGTTTTGAGGAGAAACCTTTTCAAGTTCTTCTGTAGCAAAGCTTTCTAGCTTTTTGATGTCTCTGATATATGCATCAAGTGTGTTATCAGAGAAGTTCTTTTCAAATTTTAGAAAATTTGAAAAATCATTAATTTTTTCGGACCAGTTCATAATTTGTGTTTTTAATTGTTTTTCTATTCTTGTTTAATTCATAAATGATATAATTCTTGTTCTGTAATATTTAAAATTTCAATTCCTGCATTTCTCAAAAATTCCAATCCGCTGTCATCAGAATAACCAGTCATATAAACAACTTTTTCAATTCCGGATTGTAATATCAATTTGCTGCATTCTTTACAGGGTGACATCGTGATGTATAATGTTGCACCTTTACAAGATTGTGTACTGCTTGCAATTTTTAATATTGCGTTTGCTTCTGCATGCAAAACAAACCAGTTTGTTTTTCCGTCTTCGTCTTCGCAATTGTTTTCAAATCCGGATGGTGTTCCATTGTAACCATCAGAGATAATCATTCTGTCTTTTACAATGAGCGCACCAACTTTCTTTCTTTTGCAGTACGAAAGATTTGCCCATTCCGAAGCCATCTTAAGATACGCAATGTCGAATTTGTTATAATTCATTGTGCAAATTTAATTGAAAATAGGCTTTCTTTTTTCAATAAATGCAGAAACACCTTCTTTAAAATCTTCTTGAGAAAATAATTCCCCAAAAAAAATGATTTCGCTGTCCATTCCATTTTCATTATCACTTGCGTTGACAGCTTTTATTGCTTTTTCTATTCCTTGCGGAGAATTTTTAGCAATTTGTGAAGCTAATTCCGTTGTTTTTGGAATTAATTCTTCTTGGGAGAAAACCTCATTTACCAGACCAATCGATTTTGCCTTTTCTGCAGAAATCATTTTTGCAGAGAAAATAATCTCGTTTGCAATTCCTTTTCCCACAATTTTGGGTAATCTTTGAGTTCCTCCATACCCTGGAATCAAACCCAAAGTTACTTCCGGTAAACCCAATTTTGCATTGTCGGAGGCATATCTGATATGACAAGCTAAGGCTAATTCTAATCCACCTCCTAAAGCAAAACCGTTAATTGCAGCTATTACAGGCTTGTTTAGGTTTTCTATTTTATTAAAAACGGAATGACCTCTTTTAGCAAGTTGTTTTGCTTTTTCAGAATCAAGAGAAGGGAATTCCTTGATATCAGCACCGGCAACAAAAGATTTTTCTCCGCTGCCCGTTAAAATTATGCAATTCACTGTTTTCTCAGAACCGAGATGTTCAAACACATTATCCAGGTCGGTTAGGACTTGGGCATTCAGAGCATTTAAGCTTTCGGGTCTGTTAATTGTAACAACTGCGATTTTATTATCTATTGTTAATTTTATACTTTCGTAATTCATTTGAAATAGAAGCTTATCGTTTTTTCTACCAATGATTTAATAATCGAATATAGAAATTTTTGCAAAATAAACAAAATATTAATGAATATTTAACATTTTGTAAATTTTTTTTTTAACTAATATTTATGTGAGGATGAAAAGTTTAATTAACTTATTAATAAAGGCATTGAAAACATACATTTGGATAATATTTGTTTTGATCTATTCCTGTAGGAGTCAATCCGGCAGTGGCAGCTATCAAACTACAACGGCTTCCTATTATGCGGATAAATTCAATGGAAAAAAAACGGCAAGTGGGGAAATTTACAGACATCATAAAATGACTGCTGCTAATAAAACTCTTCCTTTTGGAACACAGGTAGAAATTGTAAATGTGGAAAACAATAAATCGGTTATAATTACTGTAAACGATAGAGGACCGCTGAAGCCTTCCCGACAATTTGATCTCAGTCAAGGTGCTTTTAAGAAAATTGGAAGCTTAAATGATGGTGTTATAAAAATAAGATTCAAGATATTGAAATAAATCATCTTTTGGGATTATCAAATATCTAAAAGGATTCATTACATAATATTTAAAATGTTTAAATTTGCAATGCTTAAAAAAAATAAACAAATAAAAATCTTAAAATAACATCAAGACAATGAGTTACATTTCATTTATCGAAGCAAGACAAATTTTAGATTCCAGAGGGAATCCTACAATAGAAGTAGATGTTTTCACAGAAAGTGGAGCTATGGGACGTGCAGCAGTACCTTCCGGAGCTTCTACGGGAGAGCATGAGGCTGTTGAATTAAGAGATGGCGCACCGGAATTCCTTGGAAAAGGTGTTTTGAAAGCTGTTGAAAATGTAAAAGAAATCATCGCTCCGGAATTAATCGGACTTCCTGTTTTCGAACAAAATCTTATCGATGCTGTAATGATCGATCTTGATGGAACTTCTAACAAAGGAAAATTAGGAGCTAATGCAATTTTAGGTGTTTCTTTGGCAGTTGCAAAAGCTGCGGCTAACGAACTTAGATTGCCTCTTTATAAATATGTTGGGGGTGTAAACGCAAACACACTTCCTGTACCAATGATGAATGTAATCAACGGTGGTTCACACTCAGATGCACCGATTGCTTTCCAAGAGTTCATGGTAATGCCTGTAAAAGCTGATTCTTTCTCTCACGCTTTGAGAAAAGGAACTGAGATTTTCCACAACTTGAAATCTATTCTTCACGGCAGAGGTTTGTCAACGGCAGTTGGTGATGAAGGTGGATTTGCGCCGACTTTTACCGGAACCGAGGATGCTTTGGATACACTATTGCAAGCTATTGAAAAAGCAGGTTACAAGCCTGGCGATGATGTAATGATTGCTTTGGATTGCGCCGCTTCAGAATTCTACAAAGACGGTGTTTACGATTACAGAAAGTTCCAGACTCCGGATGCGCCTGTATTCTCAAGCAGCGAGCAAGTTTCTTATTTGGCTGAATTAGCTAACAAATATCCAATTATCTCTATCGAAGATGGTATGCAGGAAAATGACTGGGAAGGTTGGAAGTTGTTGACTGATAAAATCGGAGACAGAGTTCAGTTGGTTGGTGACGATTTATTCGTAACGAATGTTGAGAGACTTTCTAGAGGTATCAAAGAAAATACAGCTAACTCAATCCTTGTAAAAGTTAACCAAATTGGTTCTCTTTCTGAAACTATGGCTGCCGTACAAATGGCTCAACAAAACAAATATACAACAGTAATGTCTCACAGATCTGGAGAAACAGAAGATGCTACTATTGCAGATCTTGCAGTAGCTCAAAACTGTGGACAGATCAAAACTGGTTCGGCTTCCAGATCTGATAGAATGGCGAAGTATAATCAGTTGTTGAGAATTGAAGAGGCTCTTGGAGAAACTGCAATTTTCCCGGGATTGGACGCTTTCAAAATCAAAAGATAAATTTTGATTAATATTCATACAAAGCCTTTGGAATTTTCAAAGGCTTTTTTGTTTTATCGATTTGATTATCAAATTATTATTAAAATTGTAATTGTTTTGAAATCAGTCGATTATCGTTATAAACAAAATCAATCCCGATTTATGACATTTGTCAGTTGACAGTTCGGCGTGAAAGTACTATATTTAGCAGACAAAATTTTTTTTAAAATGTCAGATAATAAAGTTATATTGAATTACGATGGAAAAAGCTTCGAATATCCGATCGTAGATAGTACTATCGGTGACAGAGGAATAGATATTTCCAAATTGAGAGATCAGACAGGTTTAATTACTTTAGATCTTGGTTACAAAAATACAGGTGCTACAATTAGTGAAATTACATATCTAGATGGTGATAAGGGGGAATTGTTCTACAGAGGCTATCCTATTGAGCAGATTGCTGAAAAATCTAATTTTACTGAAGTAATGTATCTTTTACTTCACGGAGAATTACCATCTGCCGAGCAGTTCAGTTCTTTTGAAAACAATATCAAAAAATATAATTTTGTTGCAGACGAACTTAAAAAACTAATCGATGTTTTTCCTCGTTCTGCGCATCCTATGGGTGTTTTGTCATCTTTGACATCTGCTCTTACGGCATTTAACCCAAAAGCTGTTGACGTAAAATCTAAAGAAGAATTGGACCTTGCAGCAGAATTGATGATTGCAAAGTTTTCTCATCTTTGTGCCTGGACATACAGAAAAACTCAAGGCTTGCCAATTAACCACGGTGATAATAGTCTGAATTATGTAGAAAACTTCTACAAAATGGCATTCAGATTACCAAATGAAGAATTTGAATTGGACCCGGTTGTAGTTGCTGCTTTAGACAAATTATTGATTCTTCATGCGGATCACGAACAAAACTGTTCTACTTCTACTGTAAGAATGGTTGGTTCTGCTCATACAGGTCTATTCGCGTCTATTTCCGCTGGTGTTTCTGCACTTTGGGGGCCACTTCACGGAGGAGCAAACCAAGCGGTTATTGAAATGTTGGAATTGATTGAAAAAGATGGCGGTGATGTTAATAAATGGGTTGCAAAAGCGAAAGATAAAAATGACAGCTTTAGATTGATGGGCTTCGGACACAGGGTTTACAAAAACTTTGATCCAAGAGCAAAAATCATCAAGAAAGCAGCTGATGATATCTTAGGAAAATTAGGAATCCAAGATAAAGCGCTTGATATTGCAATGCAATTGGAAAAAGTAGCATTGGAAGACGAATACTTTGTAGAAAGAAAATTGTATCCGAACGTAGATTTCTATTCCGGAATCATCTACAGAGCTCTGGGAATTCCTACAGAAATGTTTACTGTAATGTTTGCATTGGGAAGACTACCTGGATGGATTGCTCAATGGAAAGAAATGAGACTGAAAGGAGATCCGATCGGAAGACCAAGACAAGTTTATCAAGGTGCACAACTACGTGACTATGTAGATATTGCGAACAGATAAAATTATTGAAAATCAATATAAAATCCTCGAAATTAATTTTTCGGGGATTTTTTTTCGGTGTTTTTATAATTAATCTAAAATTTTCTCCAACAATCTCCCTCTGGCAGGTGTTATTAACTAAAATAAAATATGACTGATTTGAATCCTTTAATTATATTTGCGTGATTCTGAAATGATGAAATCGCCCTAATTCGTAAATGTTTTAATTACGGAAGACAGCGATTGCATATGACCTTTGGAAATGACTGTAAGTAACATATGAAACTAAATATCAAAAACGAGACTGGAAGACTGAAATCCGTAGTTCTTGGACAGCCAAAATCAAACGGAGCTGTCCCAACTCTGGAAGAAAGCTATGACGCAAAATCTTATCATACAATCGAGAATAATATCTACCCTAAAGAACAAGATATTATTTCTGAAATGACGGAATTTGAAAAGGTTCTGAAAAAATATGATGTTGAGGTGTTCCGACCGAAAATCATTAAAGATTACAATCAGGTTTTTGCGAGAGACGTTGCGTTTGTGATAGAAGACAAAATGATAATTTCTAATATCATTCCAGATAGAGCGGATGAGCAAGAAGCTTACAGACATATTATTGATAAAGTATCCTGGAGAAACATTATCAATCTTCCGGAAACAGCTCATATCGAAGGTGGAGATGTGATTGTCTGGAACGGATTCCTTTTTGTTGGAACAAGTTACAGCCCGGATTACAGAAATCTGAAAACAGCCAGAACCAATGAATATGCCATTGAGATTCTGAAAGAATATTTTCCAAAGAAAAGAATCATCGACCTTGACTTGAAAAAAAATGACACAAAACCATATGAAGGCATACTTCATTTGGATTGTACATTCAATATTGTTGGGAACGATAAGTGTATCATTTACAAAAATGGATTTGTAGATGAGTCTGATTATCAATTGTTGGTTGACATTTTTGGAGAAGAAAACTGTTTCGAAATCAATGATAAAGAAATGTTCGATATGGTTCCTAATATCTTCTCAATTGCTCCGGATATAGTGGTTTCTGATAAAGCCTTCACAAGACTCAATCATCATCTCAGAGACGAGTGGGGAATTACAGTAGAAGAAATTCCTTACCGCGAGATTTCCAAAATGGGAGGATTGCTGAGATGCTCTACGCTTCCGCTTGTTAGAGAGTAGGAGAATTTTAGAGTCAGAGAGTTTTAGTATTGAGTTTGTTGAGATTTTTTTATTTTTAGTTAAAAAACGCAAAGATGTCAACAATTAAATTTCATCAAGACTTGAAAGTATTTCAAAAATCTTTTGATGTTGCGATGCAGATATTTGAACTTTCAAAAAGATTTCCAAAGGAAGAAACTTATTCTCTTACAGACCAAATGAGACGCTCGTCAAGGTCTGTTTCTGCCAATATCAGCGAAGCTTGGGGAAGGCGAAAATATGAAAAATCATTTGTAGTAAAGCTTACAGATTCTGAAGGCGAGGCAAGAGAAACTCAAACCTGGCTTCAGTTTTCATTAGCTTGCAATTATATTAATGAAGAACAATTCGATAATTTGAATAATCAATATAATGAAATAATTGGGATGTTGGTGGTTATGATGAATCAATCAAATAAATGGTGTTCATTTTCTTCACATAAATAACCCAAAAACTCTCCCTTTCTAAAACACTCAAACTCAAACAATGCAAACTACAGATACAGTTTTAATGATAGAACCGGTTGCTTTCGGATTCAATGAGCAAACGGCTGTTAATAATTATTTTCAGGTTCAACAGGAAGGCAATGTTCAAGGAGAAGCTTTGAAAGAATTCAATGCTTTTGTTGAAAAATTGAGAAGCAAAGGGATCAATGTCATTACTATAAAAGATACGCTTGACCCCAAAACGCCGGATTCAATTTTTCCGAATAACTGGGTTAGTTTTCACAGAGATGGAAAAGTGGTTCTCTACCCGATGTTTGCCAAAAACAGACGTTTGGAAAGACGAAATGACATTCTTGACCAAATCGGGGAACAATTCAAAATCAACGAAATCATCGATTATTCTGAAACCGAAAAAGACAATAAATTCCTGGAAGGAACAGGAAGTATGATTTTTGACCACGATAACAAGATTGCTTACGGTTCGGTTTCTTTGAGATTGGATGAGGATTTATTCAGAAAATTCTGTAGTGAGTTTGGTTTTCAACCCGTGGTTTTCCATTCTTATCAAACGGCTGGCGAAGAAAGATTGCCAATTTATCATACCAATGTGATGATGTGTGTAGCCGACAAGTTTGTAGTGATTTGTCTGGATTGTATAGATGACGAACTGGAAAGGGAAAAAGTCATTGAAACGATTAAAGGCTCTGGTAAAGAGCTGATAGAAATCTCCGAAGACCAAATGCAGCATTTCGCAGGAAATATGCTTCAGGTTCATAATAATTCTGGAGAAAAATTCCTGGTAATGAGTCAAAGCGCATACAAATCTTTGAAGCCGGAACAAGTTTCCGCAATCGAGAAATACTGTGAAATTATTTACTCAGATTTGGAAGTGATAGAAACCAATGGCGGGGGAAGCGCAAGGTGTATGCTGGCTGAGGTTTTTCTGCCGAAAAAATAAAAAATTTAAGTCTTGATCAATTTTGAATCAGGGCTTTTTAATTTCACTTGCTATTAAAGCTACCTTGAGCTAGAGCAAGTCACAGATATCATATTATTAATAAATATATTAATTTTATGATTTACGTTTTTCCCGTAATTTAATTTCGTTAAAATATATTATTTTTGCCCGGAAAATTATAAAGCGTCATGTTTTGGCGGCAACGGTTGATAATATTGCACCGGATATAATTAGCAACTATTAAAACTCAAATTATGAAAAAGATTTCTACTACACTGCTGGTATTAAGCTCCGCTGTGCTTTTTTCTCAACAAGTAAGCTGGCAGAAAAACATACAGTCTTCCACTCAGGATTTCCTTACAGCAATGACCTCAACTATTGACAGACAGATACTTCTGTCCGGCAGCAGCATCAATACAATAGCACAACAATTATCGACTGGTAGCCCGCAGCAAAACAATGGCTATGATTACCATGTCCTGAAACTCGACCAGCAGGGGAACAAATTATGGGATAAGTACTTCGGAGGCTCAAAACACGATTATTTGATGAGTTCCATTGCCACACAGGAAGGTGGATTCGTTTTGGTTGGCACTTCGTTTTCCAATATTTCCGGAGACAAGAAGGAAAATAATCTTGGCGGAAGCGATGTTTGGATAGTCCGTCTTTCTGAAACCGGAGAAGAGCTTTGGCAGAAGACCCTTGGGACTAAAAGCAATGACGAGGCTTCGGCGGTTGTTCAATCCACTGATTCGGGATTTTTCATCGCAGGGAACATCAATGATAATAGAAAGCTGTTCGGCTCCAAGGATGTCTTTGTTTCCAAACTGGACAAAGACGGAAAATTGATTCAAACGACTATTCTCGGAGGTAAATCTCTGGATGAGGTTACCGATATGATTCCAACACCGGACGGTGGTGCTGTCCTGTTGGTCTATTCTACTTCCGGTAAAGCAGAAAACCGGAATAATGCTGAAAGTCAAAATTCTGCTCAAGGCAATAGTTCTCAAAGTGCAAATTCTCAAAACGAGACTACAAGACCAGAACTAACTTCCTCTGTTAAAACTTTCATTGGCAAATCTGATGAGAATTTTGGAGCTGGAGATTATTGGATTATAAAGCTAAACAAGAACGCTTATGTCGAATGGCAGAAGACCTATGGTGGAACCGGTGATGACCGTCCGAAAGCCATTGGTATAACTCAAAGCGGCTACATCGTTTCAGGGGAAAGCCGCAGCCAGTCCTCCGGGAACAAGAAGGACAACACGAAGGAAGGGACTGATATCTGGGTGCTCAGTTTAGACGCATCAGGTAATGAGATATGGCAGAAGAGCTACAACTTCGGCAACAGGGATGTTGCGATGAGCCTGGATGTGATCAGGAAAACCAACATGGATAATTACAGCGAGGACAGGGGCTTTCTTTTGGGAGGCTATACCCAGGCAGAAGAAAAAGTGAAGAAGGACGACGAGAAATTCTGGATGCTTTACATAGACGTTAATGGCAAGGAAGAGTGGCGCAAGTATGTTGAAGGTAAGGATAAAAAGCAACAGGAACGCCTGACGTCGGCCAAGTTTCAAAATGACGGTTCATACCTTTTAGCAGGCACCAGCGCAGACCAGCTGGGGGAAGAGAACTGGAAGGTGGTGAAGCTGGGTGACAAGCAGCTGGATGAGCTTGTGGAGAATCAGGATATCAGGATCTACCCGAATCCGGTGGAAAGCTATGCTTATGTAGAGATTGGAGTGGATTTTACCGAAGCGGATATTATGTTGTACGATATGACTGGGCGAGTGGTACACACATTGAAAACTACAAACCGAGTAACTAAAATAAATACTTCAGTTTTACCGCAGGGCGTGTACACTCTTACTGCAAAAACTGGAAATAAAAACATGAACGTCAAATTGATTAAAAAATAAATACAAATGATAAATATATTAACGAAAAAACTTCTTTATAAGTACAATACTTCGCTAAAAACCTCGCGCCGTAATCTTCTACAGGTTATGTTTTTGCTGTGTAAAAAAAATTATATGAAAAAATTTTATTTTGTCATCTGTTTGTTTTTTTTGTCGTTACGTGTTTTTTCTCAGGAATTTTCCAAAATTGTACCAGTAAATCCCAACGTAGCTTCGTTGTTTAAATCTACAATAACCCCTGTTAATGAATATAGCGGCTTAGCGAATGTTTCAATTCCTTTATACACTGTAACAGAAGGTGCTATTACTGTACCTCTTTCTTTAAGCTATAATAATAGTGGAATTCAGGTTTCGGAAGAATCAGGAATTGTAGGCTTGGGATGGACTTTAAATACAGGTGGGGCGATAACAAGAGTGGTTAATGGGAATGATGATTTTAATACTTCAGGTTTCAGTTATTTACGACATGGTAAACGATACCCCGATCCTTATATTTTTCCTGAACCGGATGCTTATTTCGACCCAAATCAGTACGGTCTTGTTAATGCAAATTCGGATTGTAAATTTTTGGTAAACGGTAATCTTACAAGTTTCGATCAAACTATTTTTCCATATTATTATCAAGACTACGATTTTATGCCTGATGTATTTTATTATAGCTTTAACGGTTATTCTGGATCCTTTGTATTGGATTCAAATGCACATGTTGTATTGATGAAAAAAGAAGGCTTAAAGATCTTAGTAAATACTTCTGGTGGAAGTCAATCAGTGAAATTTACAATTACAACGGAAGATGGAACAGTTTATGAATTTGACAAAACTGAGCTCACTAATTTTTCGGGTAATGGTCTTGGTATCCCAGGATATACCTCTTCTTGGTATCTTTCAAAAATTACTGACATCTCGGGTAACCATATCGATTTTGTATATCAAAATAAAGAAAATATAGTTCCTTTACGATCATTTAACCAAAACTTTGAAATTGACCAATGCCTAACCCAGAATTGTACAAATGCAGGAGCAAGTTTTAAAGAATATGCTGGTCCTTATACTACTATTGAAGGGATTTATTTATCCGAAATAATCTTTAGCACAGGAAAAGTAAAGTTAAATTATTCGAATTATGATGAAAGAACTGATTTAAAAGGTTATTATTTAAATTCAATTGAAATTAAAGATAATTCAAATAATATCGTCAAACGACATGATTTTAATTATTCTTATTTTGGCGATAGTAGTAATGGGGGGGTAAAAGCCTAGCTCAAGGGGATTATTCGCAATCGATATATTCTTCAAGTACTGAATCGCATCTTAACCTTAGGCTACGATTGGATAGTGTGACTGAAGATTATTTAAAAACCCATAGTTTTGAATATAATAAAATTGGTTATAATAATCCTGTTCCAAATAAGACAACTTTAGATCAGGATTATTGGGGGTTTTACAACGGAGCCAATAACACCCGATCTTTTATTCCAACAGTCAATCCTAATATTTCAGGATATCAACGAAGTTTTTTTGTTGCAGCCAATAGGGTACCCAGTGATGTTCATGCAAAACTTTTTAGCCTAAATAAAATTACCTATCCCACAAAAGGCTCAACAGTATTTGAATACGAGACAAATACTTTTGCAGAAATACAACTTCAAACAAATACAACTAGACAAGAGGTAACAGCTAAAGCAGATGAAACAACTGCATACACTGTATCTGTACCATTTACACCCGCAAATTTTCCTTTTAAAATTGAAGCTTCCTTTCTTCTTCAGGGATGGAACACATCCATGTCCCCAAATAAGCCTAATGTCAATTTCCCAAACACTTTTAATCTTAAGCTTAAAAAAGCTGATGGTACGCAATTAAGGTATTATTACTTCCCGTCCGATGTAGGAAATCAGCAGTGGAATAATGTACCAGGCAGCTCTTATGCTGGGTATGTATATCCTGCTGAAGAATTTGGCACACAACTGAATCCAACTACTGGTAATCAATTTATACTCGAAGCCTACTTTAATGATCAAAATGGATTGTTAATGGGCGTATCTAATATTAGGGCAAGTTGGGATGCAACTTATGAAACTGTATCATCCTATTATTCCAAAGGTGGCGGGTTACGTGTGAAGTCAATTTCAGACTATGATGCAGACGGCAGTTTGAAATTGAAAAGAACATTCAATTATCATTATCTAAACATGATAAATGGACAGATGGTCCAGAAGTCTTATGGCAAATTACACACTTCGAAAGTGAGATACGAACGTGAACATTCTTATACCTATAGCGGATATTATCCGAGTCAAGTGAGAAATCCTGTGATAGTTGGTAGTTCAAATTCTATTAACGCTTTTTCAAAAGATGCGGGCAGTTATGTTGGTTACGATCAAGTGGAAACTGCTTACGAGAGCGATAATGTTAATAATGGGAAGCAAATTAAAAAGTTTTACAATGAAACAGATGATTTGCAAGGCTTGTCTACTGCACTAATTAAGGGTAGAGACGATTACTATCGTTTTCCTACCTTGAGAAGTCCTCGCAATGGACTGAATTATTTGACGGAAAACTACAAAAGGCAAGGGAATTTCTATAGTTTGGTTAGTAAGATTGAGAGTGATTATGACATCAATGGATTTTCTGCTTCTAATTTTGACCTTCATACATTATATCACAATTCTGATTATGTTATTGGTGCCAAAAAAGAAAATTTTGCTTTGGCGAACGGTAATTATATGGGGTGTGGTTATTTTCAATTTCAATTATATCCATATTATTCAAATTTAATCCAGCAAACAGCTATAAGAGAAACTTTATATGACATTACTGGACAAAATCCTATTTTAAATGGGCAAAAATTTTATTATGAGAATGCGAAGCATCTTCAAAAAACAAGAATTGAATCCACTAATAGTTCAGGTGAAGTTTTAGAAACCAAGATTTACTATCCCGATGATATTTCATCTACGGCAAGTTTAGCTGAAGGTGGCAATTTAACATCCGATGAATATACACAAATTGATCGATTAAAGGCCGATGATTTACATCGTATAGCGACTCCAATACAAACTGTTACTAAAAAAAATGGTCAGATAACATCAATTCAACGTAATTTATTTAAGACGGATGATGGCATTGTGCTTCCAAGCAATGTTAAGATTGCAGAAGGAACAAACGCTTTAGAAGATCGCCTTATTTACTATGATTATGATAGTAAAGGAAATCTATTGGAAGTTTCAAAATCAGACGGAGCGCATATTGTTTATATCTGGAACAAGAGCCAGACGCAACCCATTGCAAAAGTAGAAGGAGCGAAACTTTCGGATATTACGCAAACACTTATTGACAGTATTGTGAATGCTTCGGACCAGTCACAGGCAGGGTATACAGAAGCTAACCTTCTCGCCAAGCTGGACGCCTTCCGCAATGACACGACACTAAAGGGCTTCCAGATCACGACTTATACCTATAAGCCTCTGATTGGTGTGAGCAGCATCACCCCGCCGAGTGGGATTCGGGAAAATTACATTTATGATGCAGCCAACCGATTGAAAGAAGTCAGAGACATCAACGGAAACATCTTAAAAGAATATAAATACAATTACAAACAATAAAAAATTAAGAACTATGAAAAAGATACTAATAGCATCGATCCTAACGTTTTCGATGATCTCAGCAAAGGCA